>CAZAIL010000037.1:0-17329 GCA_964485155.1 uncultured Flavobacterium sp. | reverse complement strand
TAAAAGTCCCAAAATACAATCCAACTTTCATTTCTTACTTATTTAAAAAATCTTCCACTAAATTTTCAGCATCTTTTAGCGCTGTTGCCAGATCATCATTTAAAATAATAGTATCAAACTGTGGCGCCGTTGCCATTTCTGTAGGTGCTTTTGCTACCCGCATCGCAATTTTTTCTGATGATTCTTCTCCTCGTTGTTTTAATCTAATAATTAATTCATTCATGTCTGGTGGTTTCACAAAAACAGCCAGTGTTTTATCTGGAAATTTTTTCTTAATTCTTAATCCGCCAGCAACATCTATATCAAATATCACATGTTTTCGTGTTGCCCAGATTCTAGCTACTTCTGTTTTTAAGGTTCCATAAAAATTATTAATGTATACCTCTTCCCACTCTAAAAATTCGTCTGCTTTTATTTTCTGTTTAAATTCTTCAGCAGAAATAAAATAATAATCCTCTCCGTGAATTTCTTTCCCTCTAGCTTCTCTAGATGTTGCAGAAATGGAAAACTCTAGGCCAAATTTTTCTTGATGTAATAAATGACGGACTATGGTTGTTTTTCCTGATCCAGAAGGGGCTGAAAAGACAATTAATTTTCCTTTAAAGTCTGACATTTATAACACGTTTAATATTTGTTCTTTAATTTTTTCTAATTCATTCTTCATTTGAATAACAGCCTTTTGCATTGGAGCAAAATTAGCTTTAGACCCAATGGTATTGACCTCTCTTCCTATTTCTTGAACAATAAATCCTAATTTTTTCCCATTAGAATCTTCTGTTTCTAGTTCTTTTAAAAAATAGCTTAGATGATTGGCTAATCGAACTTTTTCTTCGTTAATATCTAGTTTTTCTAGATAATAAATCAATTCTTGTTCAAAACGATTTTCATCTGTTGTTACTTTTAGTTCGTCTATTGCTTTTTTTAAGCGCTCTTTTACAAACTCTATTCTAGCATCATCAAAAGATTTTACTTCTTCTAAATAGTGTTGAATATTTTTAATTCGCAATTTAAAATCATCTTCTAGAGAGGCAGCTTCATCTATTCTATATTGAATAATATCTTTAATAGCTTCTTGAATATTCGAGTTTATTTGAGCCCATTCATCTTCATTTAATTCTTCTCGTTCTGTTTTTAAGGCGTCTGGCATTTTAACTGCCATTTTTAATAGTTCTACATCATTAGAGGAGCCTGTCTGAACTACATTTCTTAATTGCTGCATGTATTCAGAAACAACTCCTTTGTTTACAGTTGTAGATGTTTCATCTGCTGTCATTTCTATGTAAATAGAAAAATCTACTTTTCCTCTTACCAATTTAGAGGCCAATTCTTTTCTAACAGCAAGTTCCTTTTCTCTGTAATAAGATGGCATTCGAACGTTTAAATCCAAGTTTTTACTGTTCAGGGATTTTACTTCTATCGTAACTTTTTTATCTGATAAATGTAATACGGATTTACCGTAGCCAGTCATTGATTGAATCATGTATTATTATTTTATTATGTTACAAAGATACATTTTTAATTTCCTGCTATTTTTGGTTGTCTGGTAACTAAAAACACTCCTAAAAAAATAAGAAGTGATGCTCCTATTTTGGTAAAATTAAGCTGATCACTGCCAACTATAAGAGCGTAAATAGACGCGATAACTGGTTGTAAGTAAATAAAAACACTTACAGTGGTAGGTTTTAATTTAGACAAGGCAAAAAGATTGAATAAGTAGGTTATACAAGTTGTAAATAGCACTACAAAACCTGCTTTTACATAAATATCTGTTGGCATTTCTTGCCAAGAAACTTCTAAAAATTCTGAGATTCCAAAAGGGAATACAAATAGAAATCCAGCTAAATAGAGCCATTTAACAAAAATAATTGGATGGTATTTAACAATTAGCTTTTTAACTAACACAAGATACATTGCATAGGATGCCGCATTAATAAAAATAAGAATATTCCCAAGAGTTCTATTACTTGCATCATCTTCTGAAACATGACCGTACATTATGAGTAGTATTGCTCCAACTAAACCAATAATTACTCCTATAATTCTAAAATTCGGTATTTTTTCTCTAATAATAATACTTGAAAAAATAAGCACTAAAATAGGTGTCGTTACCATAATTACAGAGGCACTAATTGGAGTTGTATAGCTAAGGCCTTTAAAGAAAGCTAGCATATTGAGTCCTACTCCAAAAAACGCAGCCAATGCTATTCTTTTATAATCGCTTTTCTCTATTGGTTTTTCTCCTGTTACAAACAAACCAAGGATCCAAAATACAAGCATTGCACCTCCAACTCTTAAAAAAATAAATCCAAAAGGTTTTATATGAGTATTCATTACCTCTTTGGCTATGGTGAAAGTAACTCCATAAATAATTGCCGCTATAAAAAGTGCTATTATGGCCAGTGATCTTGGTTTCATAAATTAGTTTTTTTCTTAGTATACAAAGTTGCATAATAATTTTAGATGTAAATTTAATTCTGATGAAAAGATTACATTTACATTTAAATGGTAATTTGTGTCTAGCTATCAACATATTTTAATAATTAGACTTTCAGCAATGGGAGATGTTGCCATGGCAGTTCCAGTTATTAGAGCACTCACAAAACAACACCCAACGTGTAAAATAACAGTGCTGTCTAAGCCTTTTTTGAGACCTCTTTTTGATGAAATGCCTCAAGTTTCTTTTTTTGCTGCTCAAGTAAACACAAAACACAAAGGAATTATAGGGCTTTATAAACTATACCGTGAGCTCAAAAAAGAAAAAATTACACATATTGCAGATTTTCATAATGTGCTACGATCAAAAATAGTAAGAGCGTTATTTATTCTGAGCGGAAAACCTTCTGCATCTATTGATAAAGGAAGAGCAGAAAAAAAAGCATTAACAAGAACTACCAACAAAGTTTTTAGGCAGTTAAAAACATCTCATCAGCGATATGCAGATGTTTTAAGTACATTAGGTTTTAGCCTAAATCTTTCAAATCCACCCCTAATTACGAAAAAATCATTGTCAGAAAAAGTGACTCTTCTCACTGGATTAAAAGAAGGTCCCTGGATTGGTATTGCTCCTTTTGCAGCTTTTAAAGGCAAAGTATACCCAGCACACCTTATGGAGGAAGTCATTAAAAAAATAGCTTCAAAAGGACTGAAAATAGTTCTTTTTGGTGGAGGAAAACATGAAGTGAAAATTTTAAATACCTTAGAAAGTAACCATAAGAATGTATTAAGTGTTGCTGGCAAGCTATCTTTTAAAGAAGAATTAGACGTTATTGGAGCATTAGACGTAATGGTTTCTATGGATTCTGGGAATGCTCATTTAGCAGCAATGCAACAAATAAAAACTATTACACTTTGGGGTGTTACGCATCCTTATGCTGGCTTTGCTCCTTTTTATCAACCTACTGACTATTGTATTTTATCAGATCTTAAAAGATACCCTAAAATACCCTGCTCAATTTATGGAAATAAAGTATTGAATGGATACGAGAATATAATGGAAACAATAACATCAACTGAGGTCGCAGAGAAAGTTATGAGTGTTTTATACGCACAAAAAAAGAGCCATTAAAGACCCTTTTTCCTAGTTTTGGTTATTTAATTCTTGGCAGGCTATAATGAGCTGTTGATGTGTAAACTAGCTAATTAATGTATTTTTGAATACTTTAAATATACAAAATTTAAATAAAATACTTTTTTAATATTAAAAATTTAAATATGGTTACGCATCATTTATTAAAAAACAACTCTGTTTTAAATACGTTCATCAAAGAAATAAGAGACCAGAGTATACAAAAAGATGCCATGCGTTTTAGAAGAAACATAGAGCGTATTGGAGAAATTTTATCCTACGAATTAAGCAAAAAACTTAATTATTCTATAGAAAAAACAGGTACTGTTTTAGGGGAAAAGAACACAGAAGTGATAAATAATGACTTAGTTATTTGTTCAATTCTAAGAGCTGGGCTTCCGCTTCACCAGGGAATTCTAAATTATTTTGATACTGCTGAAAATGCGTTTATATCTGCTTACAGACATCATACAAAAAATAATGCTGAGTTTGAAATTAAAGTAGAATATTTTGCATCTCCTTCTTTAAAAGGCAAAACTTTAATTATTGCAGATCCAATGCTAGCAACTGGAAAATCAATGGTTACTGTGTATGAAGCAATTAAAAAGTTTGGAAACCCAAAAAAAATCCATATTGTTTCTGTAATTGGATCTAATCAAGGTGTCAATTATATTAAAAATCATTTCCCAGAAAATACAGATTTATGGATTGCGGATATTGATCCTATTTTAAATAATGAAGGGTATATTGTTCCTGGACTAGGAGACGCTGGGGACCTTTCATACGGTATTAAACTATAAAAAGAATTACAGGTGTTAGAATTAATAAAGCTAAAAGAAGGTTTTTTAAAAAAGGTTTTTTTATAGTTTCTAACCAATTGGCAATAATTATGGACGTTGGGAAAAAAAGTAGTATCATTTCAAAACCTTTTTGATTTCTGTGAATTATAAATAAAGAAATTGCTATGACAAAGTTGAAAATAATTAGAATCCAGTATTTTCTATAAACACCTCTTATTAAAATTACTTTAGATGTTTTAACTAAGATGGAAATAATTGTTAAAGACCCTAAAAATACAGACGAAAATAGTATAGGGTTTGTCGCAACTATTTTAAAATTATGATCAGTATCATATAAAAATAATTTGGTAAATTCTTCCATATTATCAATCCAAAAAAAATAGGTAAAGTATAAGAAAACAGGCACTAAAAAGCCAATAACTGGAATTAAAAATGTTCTAAGGGTTATTTTTTGAAACAACCCAATAGCTAAAAATATTAGTATACCAAAGACTATGCTTGTAGGTTCAAATAAAAAAAGAATTCCTAGCCAAAAACCACTGTCAATCATTTTTTTATAAAGAATATTAGAACTACTTAAACTAAAAATTTTTCGTAAAAAAACAATGACTAGTAGATTAAAAATAATTGCATTTCTATCTAACAACGTTTCTGGATAAAACCCAAAAAACAATACAAAAAGTAGAAACCCATACGAATTGTACAATGTCAACTTATTTTTTGCTAAAATAAAATTATAACAAAAAAACATCAATAAAAATAAAACAAGAATTGATATTTGATGAACAATTAAACTAAAATTAATTGAACTTATTGGGTATAGGGAGATGTTTTTGGCTAAAAAAAACCCTAAAAAAATCAAAAAAATTATGATAAAATTAGCTGGATTTGATTTCCCAAAAAAATTGGCTAGCATACTTAGTTTTTATATTTTTGCAGTGTAAATATACTTTAAGATATGATAGCATTCAATATTTTCAAATGGATTGGTGAATTATTCACAGACGTGTTGTTTTTGCCTTTCAATAGTATTCGCACTCTTGCGCAAGAAGATTTTGGCTGGTGGGTAGCAAATGCTGTTAATTGGTTTTTTTTAGGTGTTCTTTTGGTTCTTTTAGCTTATTGGATGAAAGAGTGTCGTAAATTTCTTAAGGAAGGAACTGAAGATCACGCTTAATCAAATACTATTTTGGGAAGTAAAAATAAATTGAAACGTTTTAATGAAAACGAAACGTTTCCAAATGTTATTCAACCAACAAGAGACGAAGTTCTTAATAACTTCTCTCACAAAGGAAAATGGCATTCTTTTTTTAATAACAAGAACCCCATCATTATTGAATTAGGTTGTGGCAAAGGAGAATACACTATTGCTTTAGCCGAAAAAAATCCAGATAAAAATTTTATTGGTATAGACATCAAAGGTGCACGCTTTTGGAGAGGCGCTAAAACCGCTTTAGAAGATAATTTGTCAAACGTTGCCTTTATAAGAACCCAAATAGAATTGGTAGACTATATATTTGACAAGTCTGAAGTTGATGAAATTTGGATTACATTTCCAGATCCTCAAATTAAATATAAAAGAACAAAACATAGAATGACAAATCATGATTTTCTTTTAAAGTATGATCATATCCTTAAAGAAGAAGGTGTTGTAAATCTAAAAACAGATAGCGAATTTATGCATGGCTATACATTAGGCTTGTTACACGGTGAAGGTCACGAAGTTTTACATTCTAACCATGATGTTTATAAAGACTATTACTCACCTAATGAAGTAACGGGAACACAAACTTTTTATGAAAAGAAATACTTAGAAAAAGGAAAAGCGATTACGTATATTAAGTTTAAATTAAATTTTTAGTCAATTTCTTCAATTTTACTATCTTTCTGATATGAAAGAATCTGACAACTTTTTTGAAAAAGTCTATCAAGTTGCACGTTTAATCCCATATGGTAAAGTAACCAATTATGGAAGTATTGCTAAATACTTAGGCGCTGCTAAATCTGCACGAATGGTTGGCTGGGCAATGAATAATTCTCACAATCAAACGCAAGAAGTTCCTGCACATAGAGTTGTTAATAGAAAAGGATTGCTCACTGGAAAACATCATTTTGATGGAACCAATTTAATGCAGCAGTTATTAGAAAGCGAAGGAGTTATCATCATAGAAAATCAAATTCAAGAATTAGAAAAAGTATTTTGGGACCCAATGAAAGAACTCCTATAAACTTCGCTTATTTCTTTATAGATATTTGGAATTTACATGCTTTTCTATCTAAAGCTTTAGCACTATCTTTGCATTTTAGAATAAATCAACAAAATAGCATGTCTTTCTCGAAACAAGATATATACAACGCACTAGAAACCATTACCGAACCAGGTGAAGGGAAAAGCCTGGTTGAAAATAAAAATATTACCAATTTAGTTGTGTTTGGAAATGAAGTAATTGTTGATGTATCTATCAGCAATCCAACATTACAAGCCAAAAAGAAAATTGAACTAGAAATAAAAAAAGCAATTCATTCACAGGTAGATGAAAAGATCACTGTAAAATTAAATGTAAAATCTATTGCAACTCCAAAAAAAAAGGAGAACTCTAATCTTATCAAGGGAAAAGAAATTCCAAATATTCAAAATATTATTGCCATTGCCTCGGGTAAAGGAGGTGTAGGAAAATCTACCATCACAGCTAACACGGCTGTTAGTTTATCAAAAATGGGCTTTAAAGTTGGAGTTTTAGATGCAGATATTTATGGCCCATCTATGCATTTAATGTTTGATGTAGAAAAAGAAAGACCTATTTCTGTAACCATAGATGGTCGTTCTAAAATGAAACCGGTAGAAAACTACGGTGTAAAATTATTGTCATTAGGTTTTTTTACAAACCCTAATCAAGCTGTTATTTGGCGAGGCCCTATGGTTTCAAAAGCATTAAATCAGTTAATTTTTGATGCAGATTGGGGAGAGTTAGATTTCTTGTTAATTGATTTACCCCCAGGAACAGGAGATGTTCATTTGTCTATTGTTCAGGCATTGCCGATTAATGGAGCAGTTATTGTAAGTACACCTCAAAATATTGCTCTGGCTGACGCTAAAAAAGGAGTTGCCATGTTTCAACAAGAAAGCATTCAGGTTCCAGTATTAGGAATCGTAGAAAATATGGCTTATTTCACACCAGAAGAGCTCCCTGACAATAAATATTATATCTTTGGAAAAGATGGTGCTAAGCATTTAGCTGAAGATATTGCCACTAAATTCTTAGGAGAAGTTCCTTTGGTGCAAAGCATTCGTGAAGCTGGAGATGTTGGTCATCCGGTGGCATTACAAGAAAGTACACCATTAGAAAAGGCTTTTACTGATATCACTAAAGAAATGGTTTCAGAATTGCTAAAAAGAAATGCTAATTTACCACCAACAGAGGTTGTAAGAATTACAACAATGAGTGGTTGTAGCGCAGTAAAAAAGTAAGTTTATGACAACACAAGAAACATTAGAAAACGTTGAAAAAGCATTGAGCGAAATACGTCCTTTCTTAGAGAGTGATGGCGGAAACATTAAACTACTATCAATAGAAAATGCCGTTGTTAAAGTTCAATTAGAAGGTGCTTGTATTGGTTGCTCTGTCAATCAGATGACACTTAAAAATGGGGTTGAGGCAACCATCAAAAAGTATGCTCCTCAAATCCAGCAAGTCATCAACATCGACTAACTAATAAAAAAAATTCATAACAATTCAACTCTTATTTTACCTGATTTTTAGTTAGAAATGATCAAAACAGATATCTTAATTATTGGTGCAGGTCCTACCGGACTTTTTACAGTTTTTGAAGCGGGTTTATTAAAACTAAAATGCCATTTAATAGATGCGTTACCTCAACCTGGTGGTCAATGTTCAGAAATATATCCTAAAAAACCCATTTATGATATTCCTGCCTATCCTGAAATTTTAGCAGGAGATTTAACAGAAAAGTTACTAGAACAAATAAAATCTTTTCAACCAGGATTCACTTTAGGTGAGCGAGCGGAAACTATTGAAAAATTAGAAGACAAAACTTTTATTGTGACTACTAATAAAGGAACAAAACACCATGCGCCTATTGTAGCAATTGCAGGTGGATTGGGAAGTTTTGAGCCTAGAAAACCACCCATTCCAAACATTGCTAATTTTGAAGATGCTGGTGTAGAGTACATCATTAGAGATCCAGAAATTTATAGAGATAAAAAAGTAGTTATTGCTGGTGGTGGAGATTCTGCTTTAGATTGGGCTATTTTTTTAACAGACGTTGCCTCTGAAGTAAGTTTGGTTCACAGAAGAAATGAATTTAGAGGTGCCCTAGATTCTGTTGACAAAGTTCAGGAATTAAAAGATGCAGGAAGAATTACCATGATAACACCAGCTGAGGTTACAGGAATTCTAGGAGATGAAAAAGTAACAGGTGTTTCTATTGTAAAACATGGTGAAGAAAAAATTGAACTAGAAGTTGATCACTTTATTCCATTATTTGGATTGTCTCCAAAACTTGGCCCTATTGCCAACTGGGGGTTAGACATAGAAAAAAATGCAATCAGAGTAAATAACGCATTAGATTATCAAACCAATATTCCAGGAATTTATGCCATAGGTGATGTAAACACCTATCCTGGAAAATTAAAATTGATTTTATGTGGCTTTCATGAAGCCACCTTAATGTGCCAGAGTGCTTACAAACGAATTCATCCAAACAAAAAGTATGTGATGAAGTATACTACAGTTGGTGGAGTTGAAGGATTTGACGGTTCTAAAAAAGAAGCTCCAAAAGCCGTTGTGAAAAAAATTGAGTAATGTCAGATATTTCTATTAAAATAACAGACAGAAACGGTACTTTACACGAAATTCTTGCGCCTACAGACATGGCCATGAATATTATGGAAGTGGTGAGGTCTTATGAGCTTGCCGAAGAGGGAACTATTGGTGTTTGTGGAGGGATGGCTATGTGTGCCTCATGCCAATGCTATGTAAACTCAAATCATGAACTTCCTGAAATGAGCCCAGACGAAGATTTAATGTTGGCCGAAGCTTTTTACGTAGAGGATAACAGTAGATTGGGTTGCCAAATCCAAATAACAGCAGCCTTAGACGGATTAGAAATAGAATTAGCTCCAGAAAGTTAGTTTTCAGACAAAAATTTATAAATAATTGTGACGAAATAATTCCTAAGTAGCCGATAGAAACTCTGAGAGCTTAATGCATTACTTTGAAACTGTAAAAATCTGAAACTTTGAGACATAGAAACACTTCACTTTCAGCTTTTAAATTATATTTGTGGAGCGCAGTTCTTAAAACGCATTAGTTATGTATTGGTTAGAGTTACTAATAGTGTTAAAAAACCTCATCAAAAGGAATCCTGAATAGGGAATCTAATGAAATGACTAAACAATTTATCTGAGTAACAATTTTCAATTTGATTATTGTTACATTTAACATTCATTTACATTAGAAATTATGCCTTTTTATCATAAACTAGGGAAAATACCACCCAAAAGACATACACAATTTAGAAAAGCTGACGGTAGTTTGTATTACGAACAGCTCTTTGGAACCATCGGTTTTGACGGAATGTCTTCCAACTCATATCATGAGTACAGACCAACCATGGTCAAAGAAATTAGAAAACAATACTCCATTGCACCAAAAATTGCCAAAGAAAATAATATAAAGTCGTATCGTTTTAAAGGATTTCAAGTTCCACCAGAAGACGACTATTTAAAAAGTAGAAAAGTAGTATTAACAAATTCTGATTGTAATATTATTTTGGCTGCACCCAAAAATTCTCTAAAAGATTATTTTTATAAAAATACAGATGCAGATGAATTAATTTTTATTCACAGAGGATCAGGAAAACTTAGGACACATCTAGGTAATCTTGATTTTAAATACGGTGATTATTTATTAATTCCTCGTGGAATTATTTATCAAATAGATTTTGATAGTAGCAACAACCGATTGTTTATTGTAGAATCTTACCGTCCAATTTATACCCCAAAACGTTATAGAAATTGGTTTGGGCAGTTGGCTGAACATTCTCCTTATTGTGAACGAGATCTTCGGCAGCCTCAAGAATTAGAAACTCATAATGAAAAAGGAGATTTTCTAATGAAGGTAAAAAAGCAAGATGATATTATAGAAATGGTCTATGCCTCGCACCCTTTTGATGTGGTAGGTTATGATGGCTACAACTACCCATATGCATTTTCTATTCACGATTTTGAACCAATTACAGGAAGAATTCATCAACCACCTCCAGTGCATCAAACCTTTGAAACCGATGCCTTTGCTATTTGTAGTTTTGTGCCTCGTTTGTATGATTATCATCCAGATTCAATTCCAGCACCATACAATCATAGCAATATAGATTCTGATGAAGTGCTCTATTATGTTGATGGAGATTTTATGAGTAGAAATGATGTAGATGCTGGTCATATTTCATTACATCCAGCAGGTATTCCTCATGGTCCGCACCCAGGAGCTACAGAGAGAAGTATTGGTCATACAAAAACAGCAGAATTGGCAGTAATGGTAGACACATTTAAGCCTTTAAAAGTAACGGAAGAAGCCATGAAAATTGCAGATGAAGAATATCATAAATCCTGGTTAGAATAATATGCTAGAAAAAAGAGTAGATATTACAGCCCATTTAAGAGCTATGTGGTAATTGAATATTTAAAAATAAATCAATTATTACAATAACTATTAAACAAAATATAATGTCAAAAGAAATAAAATCAGTAGACTATGGTCTAGAAAAAATATTTGAAGGAGCACAAGATTTCCTTCCGTTACTGGGAACCGATTATGTAGAGTTTTATGTTGGTAACGCAAAACAGGCTGCTCACTTTTATAAAACTGCTTTTGGTTTTCAATCACATGCATACCGGGGATTAGAAACTGGTTCAACAGACTCTGTAAGCTATGTATTAATACAAGACAAGATTCGCTTAGTACTAACCACACCTTTGAACAGTAAATCACCCATCAACGACCATATTGTAAAACATGGAGATGGTGTGAAGATTATTGCACTTTGGGTAGAAGATGCTAGAAAAGCATATCAAGAA
Organism: uncultured Flavobacterium sp.; assembly: GCA_964485155.1. Taxonomy (GTDB): domain Bacteria; phylum Bacteroidota; class Bacteroidia; order Flavobacteriales; family Flavobacteriaceae; genus Polaribacter. Next base: position 5,868 of record CAZAIL010000037.1, on the reverse strand, counting down.
ACAACTTCTAGAGGTGCAAAATCTTATATGGAGCCAACCGTAGAGTCTGACGAACACGGAGAAGTTGTCAGAGCAGGAATCTATACCTACGGAGAAACCGTCCATATGTTTGTAGAACGCAAGAATTACACCGGAGCTTTTTTACCAGGTTTTCAAAAATTGGAATCAGAGTATAATCCACCAGCCGCAGGTTTAAAATATATTGATCATATGGTTGGTAATGTTGGCTGGAATCAAATGGATGTTTGGGTAAAATGGTATGAAGATGTTATGGGATTTGAAAACTTTTTATCTTTTGATGACAAGCAAATTCACACAGAGTATTCTGCTTTAATGAGTAAAGTAATGAGCAATGGAAATGGTCGAATTAAGTTTCCAATTAATGAACCTGCGAAAGCAGCTAAACGTTCTCAAATTGAAGAGTATTTAGATTTTTATGAAGGTTCAGGTGTACAGCATATTGCTGTAGCAACAGACAATATTATAAAAACAGTATCTCAATTAAAAGCAAATGGAGTCGAATTTTTATCAACGCCTCCTGAAGAATATTACAGATCTGTTCCTGGACGATTAGAAGAATTTAGCCACGAATTAATAGAAGATATCGAAAAACTAAAAGGTTTGGGTATTATGATTGATGCAGATGAAGAAGGGTATTTATTACAAATTTTCACAAAACCTATAGAAGATAGACCCACCTTATTTTTTGAAATTATTCAGCGAATGGGAGCCAAAGGTTTTGGTGCGGGAAATTTTAAGGCATTGTTTGAATCTATAGAAAGAGAACAAGCAAAAAGAGGCACGTTATAAATTGAGAAAAATGAAAAATCAATTAAAAATATTAATCCCTTCAGTTAAAAATCTAACATATGGAAATCCAATTCTTCGAGTTGCTATATATTCTATTTTAATTCTAATTGCTTTGTTGCTTCTTATTTCAGCATTTGTAAACTAAAAAAATTATCGCATAACTTTCAATAATTATGAGTAAAGACGAACTATTAAAAGCCATTGAGGACAAGTACAAAAAGCTAGGTGTGCCTCTAGATTCTATGTTAGAAGGATTGCTATGGAGTACACCAATTACTTATTGGGACTATATACAAACTGATGCCTTGTTAGGATTACAAATTCCAAGAACAGATCAGCCAGATGAAATGGTGTTTATTATGTATCATCAGGTAAACGAATTGTTATTTAAAATGATTTTGTGGGAAATTGATCAAGTTGCAAAGACTGAAGAAGTTAGTGCAGAGAAATTTTCAATGCATTTAATGAGAATCAGTAGATACTTTGATATGTTAAGTAATTCCTTTACAGTAATGGCAGATGGAATGGAGCGAGAACAGTATCTAAAATTCAGAAATACCTTAACCCCTGCTAGTGGCTTTCAGAGTGCACAATACCGAAAAATAGAATTTGCATCTACTGAATTAATAAATTTAATTGATGCTCGTTTTAGAAACACTATAGATCGCAATTCACCTTTTAAAAACGCCTATGATCATTTGTATTGGCAGGCAGCTGGAAAGAATCATACCACAGGAGAAAAGTCGATTTTAATTACCCTCTTTGACAAAAAATATATGGGAGATTTTATTGATTTCATGGAAGATTATAATGAATGTAATCTATCAAAGAAATTTAAACAATTACCGGAAGATGTTCAAAAAGATCCAGCATTAATAAAAGCAATGCGTCACTATGATTATACTGTAAATGTAACATGGGTATTAGCACACTATGATGCTGCCGGAAAGTATTTAGGAGGTAAGGAAAAAGAAGTAGAAGCTACTGGAGGAAGTAGTTGGAGGAAATACTTACACCCAAAATACCAACGCAGAATTTTTTACCCCTATTTGTGGTCTGAAGAAGAGTTGAAAAATTGGGGAACATTTTAAATCAAATGATAATTTTCCGTTAAAAAAGTCTTCAGTTATAAAAATGGATGGCTTTTTGTTTTTATAATGAAGACGAATGTCATTCAATTTTTATATGTTTGTTTTTTATGAAAAAAATACTCTTAATTAACTGCTTCCTACTTTTATCTTGTCCTCTTTTTGCACAAAAAAAAGCGAAGGCATACAAAGATGGGGAATGGTTAAAGTATAAAATGAGTTACAGTGGTTTTTTTAAAGCTGGGACAGCAGAGCTATCACTAAAAGAGACTGAATTAGAAGGTAAAAAAGTTTTTCATGCCAACGGTTTTGGAAAAACAAGTGACTTTATTGGTTGGTTTTTCAAAGTAAGTGACACTTACGAATCTTATTTTGATTTTAACAACAATGTACCTTACCTATTTAAGAGAGACGTTAATGAAGGTGGGTACATTATTAAACGAGATACGAAGTTCGACCACGAAACTAAAATTGCAACAGTTGAAGATTTTAAGTATAACACTATAAAAGAAGTCCCTTTTGATAATGTTCAAGATATGATTTCTGCCTTTTATTATCTTAGGAATATTGATGTTGATACTATAAAAACAGGAGATGAAATAAATTTAAACATGTTTTTTGATTCAAAAACATTTGCTTTTAAATTACGCTTTTTAGGAAACGAAGTCATTAAAACAAAATTTGGGAAAATAAAAACAATTAAATTACGACCTATAGTTCAATCAGGAAGAGTATTTAAAGAAACTGAAAGTGTCACAATCTGGGTAACTGCAGATGAAAACAAAATTCCAATTAGAATAAAAGCATCCCTAACCGTTGGCTCATTAAGGGCAGAATTAAAAGCCTATAGAGGCTTGTCAAAATCATTTAAAATCCTATCTGATTAATTTGTACTTTTACCATGCCCTTACTGATCAAAAAACTCTACTAAACTTGAAAAAAATAAGCTTTTTTTTTATTTTATTACTAGCTATATCTTGTGGGAGTAATGACACAAAAGATGACTCAACTAAAATAATAAAAGAAAAAGCTTCACTGCCTAAAATCATTTATGAATTTGGTTATAAACTAAATGACTATAAAGTAATAAAAGACACTATTAAAAAAGGAGAGAGTTTTGGTATTATTCTAGACAGACATCATGTATATTATCCTAAAATAAATGCTATTGCAAAAGGCATTAAAGACACCTTTGATGTCAGAAGAATTAGAGCTGGAAAACCTTATCTGATACTTGCTAGTAAAGATTCTCTAGAGAAAGCCGAAGTTTTCATCTATAAAAACAGCAAAGCAATGGCCACTATTGTAGATTTTAAAGATTCTACAATTGTTGCCTACACCTATAGAAAACCTATAAAAGTAGTAGAAAAAGAAGTTTCTGGTAAAATTTACTCTACATTGTCTGAGGCAATGGACAGTCTCCATTTGAATCCTAATTTAACTTATGATGTTGCAGATATTTATGCTTGGACTTTAGACTTTTATAAGCTTCAAAAAGGGGATCAATTTAAATTAATTTACGAAGAAAAATTTATAGATGATAGTGTTTTTGTTGGCTATGGAAAAGTAAAAGCAGCCCTATTTGATCATAACAATAAAGATTTCTATGCCTACAGGTTTGTGCCAGATTCTATTAAAGGAATTCCAGAATACTATGATGAAGAAGGAAATATGTTGCGAAGTCAGTTTTTGCGATCTCCTATTAAATTCCAATACAGAGTTTCATCAAGATATAATTTAAGAAGAAAAATAGCCTACTATGGAAGAGTAAAGCCTCACAAAGGTACTGACTTTGCTGCAAAAGTAGGAACTCCTATTATGGCTACCGCCAGCGGAACCGTTACAGAATCTAGAAAAAAGGGGGGTAATGGAAATTATGTAAAAATAAGACATAACAATACCTATGCTACTCAATATCTTCACATGTCAAGAAGAAAAGTTAAACGAGGTCAGTATGTTAAACAAGGAGATGTTATTGGTTTGGTTGGGATGACAGGTAATACTAGCGGCCCCCATGTTTGCTATCGTTTCTGGAAACACGGAAAGCAAGTAGACCCCTTCAAACAAAAGCTTCCTTCAGCAAAACCTTTAAAAAAGAGTCTCAAACCAACTTATAAAAAATTTATTGAGCCATTTAAAACTCAGCTTGATAACATAGAATTTCCTAATCAAAATAACCAACTAGTCGTTCAAAAATAAGCAAAATGCCATTACAAAACATAAACCCAACAACAACTGAAGCATGGAAAAAATTAGCATCTCATTTTGCAGAGATGGATTTTTTTTCCATTAAAGAAGCATTTAAAATAGATTCAGATAGAAGGGGAAAATTTTCATTAAATTTTAACGATTTATTCTTAGATTTTTCTAAAAACAGGATCGAACAAAAAACAATTGACTTATTGGTTGAGCTAGCAAATGAGGTTGAATTAAAGGATGCAATTGATAAGTATTTTTCTGGGGAAGTCATCAATGTTACAGAAGATAGAGCTGTATTACACACAGCTTTAAGAAGCAACTCCGATGAGGAGTTACTTATAGATACTAAAGACATAAAACCTGAGATTAAAAAAGCACTGAGAAAGATAAGAGCTTTTTCTAACAAAGTAATTTCTGGAGACTGGAAAGGATATACTGGCAAAAAAATAACAGATATTGTAAATATAGGAATTGGAGGTTCTGATCTTGGACCAGATATGATTGTAGAGGCATTACAGTTCTATAAAAACCATCTAACAACGCACTTTGTTTCCAACATAGATGGAGATCATGTTTCTGAAATCTTAAAAAAATTAGATCCTGAAACCACCTTGTTTGTGATCGTTTCCAAAACTTTTACAACTCAAGAAACCATTACCAATTCAAATACTATTAAAAATTGGTTTTTAAAAACTGCATCTCAATTTGACATCGCTAAACATTTTGTTGCAGTTTCTACAAATTTAGAAGCTATTGATCGTTTTGGAATTGATTCTAAAAATGTTTTTCCAATGTGGAATTGGGTTGGAGGTCGTTTCTCTTTATGGTCTTCCGTTGGGCTATCTATAAGTTTATCGGTTGGTTTTGAACATTATAAGTCTCTTTTAGATGGTGCAGAAAAAATGGATCTCCATTTTAAAAATAGTGACTTTGATCAAAATATCCCAGTAATTCTAGCACTTTTAAGTATTTGGTACAATAATTTTCACAAGGCTGAGTCTGAAGCAATTCTTCCATATACTCAGTATTTAACAAAATTAGCCCCTTATTTACAACAGGCTATCATGGAAAGTAATGGCAAAAGTGTTGACAGAAATGGGAAATTAGTAGACTATCAAACAGGAACTGTTGTTTGGGGAAGTACAGGAACCAACATGCAACATGCATTCATGCAATTAGTACATCAAGGAACAAAATTAATACCTTCAGATTTTATTGGTTACGAGACCTCATTATACGGATTGACGGATCATCATCAAAAATTAATGGCAAATTATTATGCTCAAATGGATGCATTAGCTTTTGGTAAATCCAAAGAAGAGGTTCACTTAGAACTAAAGGTTACTGGAAGTACCTCCACAATTAACTCGCTTCTACCTTATAAAGTCTTTGAAGGCAACAGACCAACTAACGCAATTTTATTTAAAAAATTAACTCCAGAGTCTTTAGGGGAACTAATTGCAATGTATGAACACAAAATATTTGTTCAAGGGGTTATTTGGAATATCTTTAGTTACGATCAATTTGGTGTAGAACTGGGAAAAGAATTAGCAAAAAAGCTTTTAAACAAAGAATAAACTCTCTTTTGTTTTTTTTTTATACTTTTGTCATAATATATGTTAATAAATAACTTAACTATTAACCTAAAAAAAACAGTTTTTTCATAAAAAAAAACTACTTTTAAAAATGTTAATATTTTGCTAATTTTTAACATTAAATTAACATTACAACTCTCAAAATAAAAGACTTTTGCAGAGAATTAATAACATTA
>CAZAIL010000036.1:0-17461 GCA_964485155.1 uncultured Flavobacterium sp. | reverse complement strand
TAAATTCTCTGTGAGATGGTAACAGGGTAGTCTATATTTTTGTCAATAGCATTAGTAGTGCTACTCGTTTGCGCATCTAAAATATCTGTGTGATAAGATATGTTATACTCAGCTGGGTTTGTCACCCCAGTTAAAATTTCTGAATCTTTAGTATTTAAAAGAAAGCTAGAGATAGTATCAGTATCAGAGCCAGAAGCAGTGTCATCACAAGATCTCCATTCGGTAGGTTGAGTTGGAACAGGTACATCGGTTACTTTTATTTTGAACTCTGAAACTTCGAAGCAAGTGGTGTTATTAATCGTTTGAATTCTAACATAAACTGTTGGGTTGGTAGATGTGTTAACACGATATGGATTTGGTAATTGAGAACCAGGAGTATTGGCAATAGCGTCTATTTGATCACTAAAATACAATACCTCAAAATCAGCAGTATTTAAAGATGGGTCAAGACCACTTAATATTTCTGGTGTTTGATCGGTTTGTAAATCAAAATCAATGAAACCATCTCTATTGCTATCACAACTGTTAATATCTTCTGGAATAGTAACTAGTTCAGGAATAGGATCTACAGTTAAGACAATTGCATTGGAGGTGTCATTACAGGTATTTCCTGTTCTTTGAAGGAATACTCGATATAAGTTATTGTCAAAAGATATTTGAAGGTTGCTAATTTGTAATGAAGGAGTAGTAGCACCATTGTAGATGGTATTATCTAAAATATTTATCCAGTTTATTCCCCCATCAATACTAACTTCCCATTGAAAAGTTTCTGCATTAGAATCTATTGTAATTGTTGATGTTGATGCTTCACAAAAAGCAACATCGTTAAAAGGAGTATTTATTAAAATAGGAGCACTTGTGCTGTAATCAGAATCAGGTATTGTATATCCATCAGTTATTCCAATTACTTTTCCTTGGCTGTCTACTGCGACTGGAGAAGTTCCAATAAAATTATCATTGTCAGGGTCTAAAAATCCAGCTTCAATAACATCAGGACAGGTATCTCCATCACTATCATCATCTAAATAGTCAAATATAGTATCTATGTCTAAATTAGACACATTATAATTTAAAATAAAGTTGTCTGGAGTTGTTTCTAAGGCATCAACCAAACCATTGTCTCCAACGGTAGTAATTGAATTATCTATAACTCCGTCTAAATCAGCATCTAATTGGGTATGTCCGGCTTCAAATAGATCATATACTCCGTCATTGTCCGAATCAATGTCTAAGTAGTCAAAAACTCCATCCAAATCGGAATCAATAGGAGTTATAGAGGTAGTGAACACGTCATCTAATCCATCTAAATTAGTATCGGTTCCTGAGAGTAAAACAGGTATTCCTTGTGCTTCTATGATATCAGTTATTCCATCATTATCACTATCGGCGTCAAATGCATCTGGTATTCCGTCATTGTCAGTGTCATTGGCAAAACAAGTTAGGATTAGATTTGCATTAAAAGTTGAATTATTAATGGTACTATTTAAAAGATGTTTAAAAGTAATTTGGTTAACATTATTAGCTACTAGTTTAAACGGAGTTGTTCCAGTTGGAGAAGGATTATACCTAAAACGTATTTCTGCAGATGAGAAATAATTGACACCAGTTTCAAAAATATCATCAAAATTAGTATCAACTACCAAAATATTATCGGGGTCAATTAAAGTAATATTTTTTGTATTAGGGCCTACAATCAAAATAAAGGTTTCACCAGTAACAATTGTATGCGTGGTTGAAGTATTTTGAGTGAATTCTATGTTAGAAGATTCATCAAAATCGAGGACGTAATCTAATTCTGAACTAGTACCTAAATTAATTACTGTTGTGAAATTACTAACACCATCTCCTGATATGGAAGAAGCACCGGTTTGATTTAAGCTAGTTGAAATAAATGAAGTGTCTGAAGAACCATCCTGAAAATTAAGAATGGGTGAATTAGTATCCGTAAAATTGATACTTGTATTTCCTTGGGATTCATCACAATTAAGAATACCGTCATTATCTAAGTCAATATCAATATTGTCTATAATTAAATCATTATCAAAATCATCTGGACATAAGCTTACTGGAATTATTTGAGATTCAAAAGTAGCACCAGAACAAATCAACGTACCAATTAATCTATAATTACCAGCTAGGCTAGGAGAGAGTATGCCTGTGCCATTCCCAGTGCTTACAAATCCACTACCATCATCATAAAACCATTCTACAGAGTCAAATAAATCGGTATTGACAGATTGTAAAGTAACATTTGGAATACAATTTCCTAAAGAAGAAATATCTGTATTGAAGTTAATTTCTGGGGGAGAGGGAAAACCTGAGTAAAAACTACCTGAAGCAGCAAAACCATTAGCGTTAAAGTAGGCACAATAGAGTTCGTCTGTACTTTGAACAGATACATTTCCTGAAAGCCCTACTTTATAAGTTACATAATCTGGGTTTCCGTCAACATCAAAAGGACCTAAAGGTGAAAAGTCTGTAATCGGTAAGCCATTGATAGTTACTGTGGCAGATTTATTTGTTACGATGGATATGCCACCAGAAAAATTTGTATCTCCTATGTTGTCGATGCTGGCTATATTATCTACATCACCTCTATTTTCACAGCTAAGTGGTGGTACAAAAAACATTCCTTGATTGGGTGCATCACCTACTTGACCTCCAATGCCTTGGTAAGCAAAAACTGGATTTGACGTTTGAACATATAAGTTGCCATTTGAGTTGTAACCATTTCCATTATTATTAATTCCGTCTCCTTCTATAACAATCCATTCACCAGCATTTAAGGTAGCTTCTGATGCGGAACTGTCATTTACAAAAACATCTGTATTGTCTTGATGCGCTATGATTAATATATTTTCCCATGTATCGCCATCAGTTGGAGTTGTATTAGAACCATCTCCACCACCGTTTCCTCGAACAAAAATATATTCATTGCCAACTTTTGAAAAGTCAACAATTTGATCAATTCCAAAATCTCTTTGATTTCCACTTGAAAAACTTCCACTAGCTGACCCTGAATTAACAACAATAGGTTTGTCTGAACTTATATGTGTACCAATTAAGTCATTGGGTGTCCCGCCATTAGCTGAGCCCACACCAATCATATAACTTTCTCCTTCATTTAAGGTAGCATTTATTGGAGTTGATCCCGTATGATTTATAATATTTATTCCTATAGGAAAATCATCAAATTTAATGTTGGTGTTATTTTCTGTTGCCATAACAGAGGTGAATGTCAAAAAATCATCGCTTGTATTATTACCTTCATCTACAAAGCCTCCCACTCTAAACTCTGTTCCTAAAGCAGAAAGACCTTTACTTACTAGTGCTCCAGCTTGATTTTGATTAGGAAAAGAAGAGCGAAACCTAACAGAAACATATATAACATCACTGGATTCAATAATATAACCTCTATCATTAATAACACTATTTGATAAGCTTTCAGGGATTGCCAATTGAGAATCTCCATCGGTATCTAAGTTAGCACTAGAATCTGCAGGATCTTGACCATTTTCAACAATTCTGTACAAGAAGGGATTAGCATTAGATACAATGCCTGTATAATTATTAGTTAAATTTCCTATTGTTTTAATTGTAAAGGAAATATTTGCATTTTTAGGAGTGGATATATATATGTATTGCTCTGAAATATTATCGTCAACACTAGTAACAGGTGGTATATAATGTTTGGTGCTTAATTGAGCAAAAGATGAGAGAATTGTACAGAAAAAAAAAGTAAAAAAGAGAATAAGTTTCCTTAACATACAATTGATAATAGAATTTTGTTATTACATAACGTCAAATATACTAGAAAAGTATTACAAATCTCTCTTTTTTAACAATGCATAAGAACCATAAATAAAGATAAAAGTCCAAAGAATAACGACTATAATATTTAAAAATTCTACATCATAACTTTTGGTGATTTGTTCTCCAACAGAGGTTGCTATTGATTTAACAGCTCCTAGTCTAGAAAAGGGTTCTTTGATTAAATTAGACATCGCTTCAAATGGTAAAAACCTTGTGATTTCATGAACCTTTTCTGAGATTGTATCTAACCCTCTAAAAGTATAGAATAGATAGCCTTTAAAAATAGTTTCTACAATAAGCCATACAACCATGGCACCAACTGCAAAAGCAGATCTTTTAACAAGAATGCCAAAGAACAAACCAAAAGAAAAGAAGCCTACTAATTTTATGAAAAAACCAAGTAGATATTGAAGGTCTGTAGTGATAATACTAAATTCATTATAATCAGAATAAATAAAACCTAAGACCAATGAAACAATAAAGACAAAAAGTGTTGAAAAGCCAGCAAAAACAACAACTGTGTAAAACTTAGATAAAATAAATTCTTTTTTACTTAATCCGTCTATAAGGTTCTGTTTTAAGGTTTTGTAACTGTATTCATTTGCAATCATAGAAACGATGACCAACAGTAAAAAAAACTTAAAAATCGAGGCTATATAGGTGTTGAAATGCCAGATATACGGAAAATTAAAAATACCCATATCGGCTAGATGAAATTGAATAAAACCAATATCAAATTTGATGGCCGCAATAAGTGCAATGGAGGTAAGTAACCCAAAATAGATAAGAGTAAGTATCTTACTAGCTTTGTTGTGTTTTAATTTGTAAAACTCTATGGTTAGTAGTCTTAACATGACTAAAATTTTTAAGATTATTTATTGTTAGTTAGGTCTAGGAATTGTTGCTCTAAACTTGGTTTACGTTTTACCAAATGAGAGACTGTAATTCCATTTTTAAATAAAAATGCATTAATTTCAGTTGATTCCATCTCTTCTGCTAAATATGCTATGATAAATTCACCCTCTTCTTTTACAGAACTGATACTTTGATGTTGTTCTAAAAGTGAGAGTAATTTTGTTTTTTCAGTAGTTGTTTTTAGTTCAAACAGCCCTTTTGAAGCAGTCATTTCATCAACCCTACCACTGTATAATTTTATTCCTTCTCTAATAACCACTACATGACTACAAACTTTTTCTACTTCATCTAAAAGATGAGAAGCTAATAAGATGGTAGTACCGTTTTTTGCAACCTGTTGTATGATTTGTCTTATCTCATGGATCCCCTGAGGATCTAAGCCGTTTGTTGGTTCATCTAAGATTAATATCTCAGGGTCATTTAACAAAGCAGAGGCTATCGCCATTCTTTGTTTCATACCTAAAGAAAAGGTACTAAATTTACTATTTCTTCTTTGGTAAAGATTAACAATCTTTAGTTTTTCTTCAATTTTTTCAGAAGAAACACCTTTGATCTTGCAAATCAAAGATAGATTTTGAACAGCCGTCATATACGGGTAAAAATTGGGTCTTTCTATAATAGCACCAACCTTCTTAAGAGCTTGATGTGTTGAGAGGTCTCCATTAAACCAGCTAAACTCTCCAGAAGTTTTATTTACTACATTTAAAATAATTCCTAAGGTAGTAGATTTTCCACTTCCATTGGGGCCTAAAATACCGTACACATTTCCTTTTTTAATATCAAAAGAAAGATTATTTACAGCGTGAACTCGACCAAATTTCTTGTCGAGATTTTTAAGGGTTAAAATTGTTTCCAAGAATTAGATTTATCAATTGTTTATACGACGAGTAAGATACTATTTTGTTACAACAAAGGATATGAAAAAATTTGAAGCTTAGTAGAAAAACAATTACCAGTAGTTATAGATTATTGTTCGTTAAAATTTTGAGATAGAGTCTAAGTTTTGGAGACCTACTTTCTTAGGATAGAGCAAGAAATAATTCCTTATTTTTTTGATGGAGACTTCAAAAACTAATAAGTATCAAAGTCTATATCGTCAAGGCTTTCAAATTCATCTTTAAATTCGTCGTCATACTCATCATCAAAATCTTGATCAGACTTCTCTGCAATAAACTCTTTTTCTGGAGCTTCTTTAGGAATTGTACCAACAGATAAAATTGTTTTAGGCAGATCGTCTTGCGTTTCTTTACTTACTTCTATGGCTTCAACATAAAAAGTCCACATACTTAAAAAGTCATAGACATAAATTAATTTATCACCTACTTCAGGAATGGTTTTTCTGATGAAACATTGTTGCATAGAAATTCCTTCGCCAGCTTCTGACATATTAAAAAGAGGGATTTCTTCTCCTTGTTGCCATTCATGGTCTGTTCTATAAAAAGAAGCCATTTGCAAACCATCGAAATCGAAAGTTTTTGCAATTGTTAAATGTAAGGATTCAAGATTGATAGAGTTATCAACTAAAATAGTTCTAATAACATCTTCTTCTGTATCTAAAATAACTCTAATTTTATACATCTTTTATTGAAAGTTTATGAAAACAAAATTACAATATTTTATGTGTATTTTTGTACATCAAATGAAATAGAATGGATAAAAGTGAGATTTTAAAAGGTTTTAACCTTAGCTCTAAAAATACATTAATGGAAACTCTTGATATTAAGTATGTTGATATAGGAGAGGATTATTTGACTGCAAAAATGCCAGTTACAGCTTTAGTTCATCAACCTTATGGTCAATTACACGGTGGAGCGACAGCTGCCCTTGCAGAATCTGTTGGCAGTGCAGCATCTCATTTTTTTATAAATCGCGAAAAACAAATAATTAATGGAATTGAACTCACAATAAACCATATTAAAAGCAAAAAAGAAGGTGAAGTTTTTGCAACAGCTAGAAATATTCATAAAGGAAGAACGACACATTTATGGGAGGTTAAAATTGTTGATGAAGACAATCAGTTAATTTCTATTTGTAAAATGACAAATATCATTTTAGACAAAAAATAAGATGAATATTTTTAGAAAAATTCTAAAGCTTTTAGGATTTATAGGTGCAGTTTTTTTTATTGGTTCTTATTCCTTTTTTTATTGGGCGACCTCTCCAAAATCAGACGAGAAAGTATTGCAGAAGTTTTATGGGCAAGGAATAGTTCCAGAGATATCGAAGCTTAATTTTAATAATTTTGATTTCAGAAAAGTAAGTATTTATAGAGATTCAACCCTTCCCACCATTGTTTTTGTTCATGGTGCCATAGGATCAGTGTTGGATTTTTCAGAGTATATGACGGATAGCTTGTTGCTAAAAAAAGCAAATATGATTGTTTATGACAGAATTGGGTATAATCATAAAGATAAAAACAATGTGCAAGAATCTATTGCTTTTGAAAGAGATATGTTAGAAGAGGTTGTTAAAGGGTTAGCTCTTGAAAAAACAATTCTTGTTGGGTATTCTTATGGCGGCCCAATAGCTTTAGCATCGTATAAAAAATATAAAAAAGTAATCTTATTAGCACCTGCAGTATATAGTAAAGTAGAGCCAATGCCTTGGTTGCTTAACTTAAATAAATGGAAACTTACTCGTTGGCTTATTCCTCCTGTTTGGAAACAGGCCTCTAGAGAAAAACTATCTCATAAACGAGAGTTAGAGAAATTTGAAAATAAGTGGCATTTAAATTCCAATAAAATTGTTAGTATCCATGGAAATTCAGATTGGATCGTTCCTTTTTCTAATTCGGAATATTTAAATACTATTTTTCCTCCTAGTCAATTAGAATTGATAGCTTTAGATAATGCTGGACATGAATTGATTTGGTCTCACTTCAAACAAATTAAATTAGAACTTTTAAAATATTTAGATTGAGTTTAATTCTTGGTAAAATTGTAGCTTCTCACAAACAAAATCTGCCATTTGTTTGTTTTAATAAGCCAAATACGACCCTTTTAAAAGGGTATTTTGGTAAAGATTCTAATGTGCGATATTCAAATTCATTCAAAGAAGAAGGATTTGTATTTGCACCGTTTAATAATGAAAATCCTGCTATTATATTTTTAAATGAAACCTTTGAAATAGTTGAAGGACTTTATGAAAATAAAGCTACTATTGTTTCAAAAAACAATTATGAGAATCTGTCATCAGATAAAGAAAAACACTTAAAACTTGTACGCTCGGGTATAGATGCCATCCAAAACAACAATTTCACTAAGGTTGTTCTCTCCAGGAAAGAGATTGTTCATACAGCAGCAATTGATGTATTAGAGGTTTTTGAGAGGCTTCTTCAGAAATATCAAAATGCATTTGTGTATGTTTGGTTTCATCCAAAAGTTGGCTTATGGATGGGAGCAACACCAGAAAAACTAGTGACATTACAAAATGGAAAATTTCATACTACAGCTTTAGCGAGTACACAGACTTATAAGGATAATTTAAATCCAGTTTGGGGTAACAAAGAGAAAAAAGAACATCAATACGTAGTAGATTATATAGTTTCGCAAATTAAGGATCAGCAAAATGGAATTATTTTAAAAAATTTTACTGTTTCGGATACATATACTGTTAAGGCGGGAAACTTGCTTCACCTTAAAGCAGATATTATAGGAGTTATCGGTGATTTTGAATTAAAAAAATTACTTGATACTTTACATCCAACTCCAGCAGTTTGTGGGCTGCCTAAAGAATCTTCAAAATCTTTTATTTTAGCAAATGAAAATTACGACAGAACGTATTATACAGGTTTTTTAGGAGAAATTAATGTTGATTTAGAAACAGCGTTGTATGTTAATTTACGCTGTGTAGAAATTGTGGGTACTACTGCAATTATTTATGTTGGAGGTGGTATTACAGTAGAGAGTATTCCTGAAAATGAATGGTTAGAGACAAGTAATAAAACGTTTACTATAAAAAGTATCCTATAAAAAAACCATCAAAATAAATTGATGGTTTTTCGTATAAATTAACTTTGAATATCGTTTGTTAAATATCTTCAAAATTTACATCTGTAAAACTTTCAGTTGATTTTTCTTCAGTTTCTTCAGTTTCTTCAGTTTGTTCCTCTTCTCTTTTGTAATCTTTTTGATGACGTTCACTAATTACTTCAGACCCTTTTTCATTTAAAATGTAGTCAGTTGCTTTCGATAACATTTCTTTAAAATCACTAAAATCTTCTTTGTAAAGGTATATTTTGTGTTTTTGATAATGGAAAGATCCATCATCATGTGTAAACTTTTTACTTTCTGTAACAGTTAGATAATAATCCTCTGCTTTGGTTGCTCTAACATCAAAAAAGTATGTTCTTCTTCCGGCTCTTAACACCTGTGAAAATATCTCTTCTTGCTCAATTCTTTCGCCCATAACCTTAAAAAAATGTATTTTTTGTTAATATAAAGTAACAAAACTAACAAATTATTTTACTTGGCAAAATATCCGACTAGTTTTCTTTTTCAAAAAGTTGCTGATTGTATAACTCTTTATAATATCCTTTTTTATTTAGTAGTTGATAATGAGTGCCTTGCTGAATAATTTCACCTTCATCAAGAATAATAATTTTATCAGCATTTTTTGCTGAAGATACTCTATGACTTATAATAAATGTTGTCTTGTCTTTAGACACTTTTTCTAAATTTGCTAAAATCCTTTCTTCTGTTTCTGTGTCTACAGCAGACAAGCAATCGTCAAAAATTAAAATCTGAGGGTTTTTTACAATAGCCCTGGCTATAGAAACTCGTTGTTTTTGTCCTCCAGATAAGGTGACGCCTCGCTCTCCCAATAATGTCTGGTATCCATTTTTAAAATCTACAATGTTCTGATGTACAACCGCATTTTTAGCAGCGGTTATTATTTCTTCTTTTGATGCCTTTTCATACCCAAATTTAATATTATTAAAAATTGAGTCTGAAAATAAAAAAGGATCCTGAGGAACAAAACCAATTCCTTTTCTCAGATCAATTAAATTGATCTCTTTTATAGGAATAGTGTCAATCGAAATTATTCCATTTTCAACATCATACAGTCTAGAAATTAAATTGACGATGCTAGATTTTCCAGAACCAGTTTTTCCAAGAATAGCTAGTGTTTCTCCTTTTTTTATTGAAAAACTTATATTTTTTAAGGCTTTTATATTGGTGTCATCATAGGTAAGAGAAACATTTTTAAATTCAATATTGCCTTCAATACTAAATGGTTCTGTATTCTTATTTTGTATTTCTGGAATCTCATTAAGAAATTCATTAATCCTTTCTTGAGAAGCATCAGCTTGTTGAACCATAGAGGTTACCCATCCAACTACTGCAACTGGCCATGTTAGCATATTTACATATAGTATAAATTCGGCAATTACACCTATTGGTATTTCACCATTTATAAACTGCTTTCCACCAACATAAATTACAGTTAGATTACTAATTCCTATTAATAAAATCATAAGAGGAAAGAACAGCGCTTGAACTTTATACAATCTAATATTTTTATCTTTACTTTTATTAGCAATTTTATCAAACCCAGAAATAACCATTGATTCTATACCGTATGATTTTACAACATTTATACCAGAGAAAAACTCTTGATTATACGTGGTTAATTTTGATAAATATTCCTGGACAATCGTACTTCTTTGATTAATTACTTTACTTATATAAAAAATGGAAATAGATAAGATTGGAAATGGGATCAAAGTATACATTGTTAGTGTCATATCCGTTTTTGCCATTTGTGCAAAACCCACAATAAATAAAACAATCATATTCATAGAATACATCACAGCAGGGCCAAAGTACATTCTAACTTTAGAGACATCTTCACTAATTCTATTCATTAAATCACCTGTCCTGTTTTTCTTATAAAAGTTTATGGAGAGTTTTTGATACTGTTCGTAAATTTCATTTTTTAAATCAAATTCAATCAACCTGGAGGTAACAATAATCATTTGTCGCATTACAAATGTTAAGAAACCGGCTAATACGGCTACACCAATAATAATTAAGATATTCCAAACTAGTTGATCTTGTACAATAGAAATTTCTGGATTCCCTCCTGTTTTTTGTTCTTTGAGATACTCTTCTATTTCATTTAGCGATCCACCAATAATTCTTGGTATTTGCAACGCTAAAATTTTAGAAAGTATGGTAATGAAAACACCTATTAAAAGTCTCCATTTGTACTTCAAAAAATACTTATCTAAATACCTTAAAGATTTCATTAATATTTCTAATAGAATTTTTTAAATTAAAATATATATAATTAAAGGGCAATTAATTTGTTGTTATTTGAAGATATCGTATTTTTGTGCTTTCTTTTTTAAGGATTATATAAGACCCTTTAAATTAACTTAATAGATACTTATGACATCGAAAATCATTGAAACTGACTTTTTAAAGAAAGACCCTGTCTTTGGACAACTATCTTTTGATGATCACGAACAAATTGTTTTTTGCAACGACAAAGATACAGGTTTAAAAGCAATAATTGGCATACACAATACAGTTTTAGGGCCTGCTCTAGGTGGAACTAGAATGTGGACTTACCAAAGTGAATGGCATGCTTTAAATGATGTTTTGCGTTTGTCTAGAGGTATGACATATAAATCAGCTATCACAGGATTAAACCTAGGTGGAGGTAAAGCCGTGATTATTGGTGATGCAAAAACTCAAAAGAATGATGATTTAATGAGGAGGTTTGGTGAGTTTGTAAACTCCTTGAGTGGAAAATATATTACAGCTGAAGATGTAGGAATGGAAACTAGAGATATGGATATTATAAGAGAGGTAACTCCCCATGTTACTGGAATATCAGAATCTAAAGGAGGCTCAGGAAATCCATCACCAGTAACAGCCTATGGTGTTTATATGGGGATGAAAGCAGCCGCTAATTATAAATTTGGGACTGAGAGTTTAGAAGGTAAAAAAATACTAGTTCAAGGAGTTGGACATGTTGGAGAAACATTGGTAAAATACATAACAGAGGAAGGGGCTCAAGTAATTATTAATGATATTAATGAAGCACGATTAGAAGAGTTATCTAAAAAATACAATACCAATGTTATCCTAGGAAATGATATATATGATTTAGACCTAGATATTTATGCTCCTTGTGCATTAGGCGCTACTGTTAATGATGAAACAATTCACCAATTAAAAACAAAAGTTATTGCAGGTGCAGCTAATAATCAATTGGCAGATGAAGTAAAGCACGGCAAAATTCTTAAAGAAAAAGGAATTGCATATGCTCCTGACTTTTTAATTAATGCTGGAGGTATTATAAACGTATATGGAGAAATAGAAGGATATACTAAAGAGGAAAGTATGAGAAAAACTGAAAATATATACAACACAACCCTAGAAATTTTTAAACTTTCAGAAAAAGAAAACATCACTACGCACAGTGCTGCATTCAATATTGCCCAAAATAAATTAGATAATCGTAAAAAAGAGAGAAACTCTTAATACACCAAAAGAAATAATTATATTTTTGCAGAGCGTTTGATTTTATCAATCGCTCTTTTTTATTAAAAAAACAGGTTCTTTAAATGATCAATAGAAGACATATTCGAGTTAAAGTAATGCAATCAGTTTATGCAATGATAAAATCTAACGATGATAACATTGTGAAAGAAGAAAAATTCATAAAATATAGCATTAAAAAAATGTTTGATTTGTATGTATTACTCCTCCAGCTTTTGGTTGAAGTACAAAAATTAGCTGAACAAAAGCAAGAAATTTCAAAGAAAAAATATTTAGCAACAAAAGAAGATTTATCACCAAACAGAAAATTTGTAGATAATAAATTAATAAAAAAATTAGCAGAAAGTGCCTCTTTATCTCTTCATATTGAAGGCCAAAATCTAAACAACTGGTCTAAAGACGATGAATATGTTAAAATTATTTGGGATAAATTACAAAAGAGTGATTTATTTTCCACCTATTTAAACACTACTGAAGATAGCTACAAGATAGATAAAGGTTTTTTGATAGATTTTTTCAGAGAGATCGTTGCACCAAGCACAAAGCTCGCAGAGTACTTTGAAGATGAAAACATAACTTGGGTAGATGACATTCCTTTTGTAAATACGTGGGTCGTTAGATCACTTAACAAGCAAAAAGAAAAAAGCACTTTCACTTTAGGTAGTCTTTACAAGAATCAAGATGATCAAGATTTTGTGTCTAAATTATTTAAGAAAGTAATACTAAATCATCACACTTTTGAAAATGATATTAAAATACATACACCTAATTGGGAATCAGATAGAATTGCAGATATGGATATGATTTTAATAAAAATGGGAGCATGTGAGTTTTTGCACTTTCCATTTATACCTACAAAAGTTACCATAAATGAATATATTGAGATTGCAAAAGATTATTCTTCAGAAAAAAGTGGTTACTTTGTAAATGGAGTTTTAGACAAACTTTCTAGAGAATTTGCTAAAGACAAAAAATTTGTTAAAGTTGGTCGAGGATTATTATAATTTATTATTTTTACAAAAACTTTTATAATCATGAAAAAATTAGTAACATCATCATTACTGGCACTATCAATTGTGTTATTTATATCTTGTAACGAAGGCAATCCTTCTGCAAAGGTTAAAAAAGAAAATTTAGATACTGCCAAAGAAAGAGATACAGAAATTAATAAAGGTTCTGCTCAAATTGCATTTGACATAACAGAGTATGATTTTGGAACTGTAGAAGAAGGAGAAATAGTTAAAGCTATTTATGTTGTAAGCAACCCTGGTGAAACAGATCTAATAATTACAAATGTTCAACCATCTTGTGGGTGTACTGTTCCGTCATGGCCAAGAGAAGCCATAAAGCCTGGAGATTCAGCTGAAATAATAGCTAATTTTAACACAGCTGGTAAACCAAATAGACAAATGAAAACATTAACATTGACCACCAATACTGCACGTGGTAGAGAAGTGTTAAAGTTAAAAGGTTCAGTAAATGCTAAGGTTCTTACTGACGAAGAAATTTCAAAAAGAATCAAACCACTCAAGAAAAATTAATGATTTTAAATACTTTGTTTTTGCAAGCATCTCCATCCGAGGGATTTGGAGGCATGATGCTTCCAATGTTAGCTCTTTTGGTTGTTTTTTATCTTTTTATGATACTACCTCAAAACAGAAAACGTAAAAAAGATAAGAAGTTCATATCAGAACTAAAAAAAGGATCAAAAGTTGTTACTTCAAGCGGTATACACGGAAAGTTAATTGATATAAACGATAAAGAAGCAACCGTTACAATAGAAACCGGTGCTGGAAAAATAAAGTTTGAGCAGGCTGCTATCTCAGTAGAATTGAGTAAGAAATATACTACTGCACCAGCAAAAAAGTAATTACAACACTATAATCATAAAAAAGTGAGCTATCTAAGCTCACTTTTTTTTTGCAGTTAATTTTGACTTTGATGTTAGTTTAAGTAGCTTGCAAGTAAATACACCAAATATGAGCAATAAAAATAACGGGAATACTAAAATGTACCACAAGTTTATTTTATTTTTCCTTGTTTCTGTTGTCTTTTGGTTTATGACCAAACTTTCTAAAGAATATGATAATACCATTGAGTATCCAGTATCATATAAAAATCTTCCAAGTGATAAGCTGTTACAACAAAAACCTACAGAAGTTATTAAAGTTCATATAAAAACAACAGGATTTAAATTAATTTCGGCTAAAATTTTTCCAAAAAAAATAGAAATTGATGCTTCAAATATATTGGCTAAATCTTTAACAGACTATTATTATTTATTATTGACCAAACAGAAGCTATCAATTCAAAAACAAATGAAAGCTGGTATTCAGTTGGAGTACTTTGTAACAGATTCAATTCTATTTAATTTAGGTCTTTTAAAAGTTAAAAAAGTACCTGTTAAACTTTTATCAGATTTTACATATACTTCAGGATATGAATTAAATAAAGCGATTACAATTACTCCTGATTCAATTATTGTTACCGGACCAGAATCTGTATTAGATACCATCCAATTTGTTTCTACAGAACTTTTTCAAAAGAAGGAACTGAATACTTCATTAAAAGAATTCATAGATGTAACTGGCTTTATAGCTGGATCTAACATTAAAATAGCGCAAGATAAAGTCGAAGTTTCTTTATCCATAGAGAAGTTTACAGAAGGTTTTATTGAAGTTCCTTTTAAGATAACAAACTTACCAGAAGGAAAAAATATTAATACGTTCCCCAAACTTGTAAAAATTACCTACAGAATTGCTCTTTCTAACTTTAATAAAATAGATAGTTCATCTTTTTTAATAGAATGTGATTATAAAATGTCTCAAGAAAATAATTTACCATACTTAATTCCAAAACTTGTAGAAAGTTCTTATATGATAAAAAATGCAAGAATAGCTCCTCAAAAAATTGATTTTATAACAAATAAATAATATGATTGTTGGAATAACAGGTGGTATTGGTTCAGGAAAATCTTTGGTAGCCAAAGCTTTTTGTACTCTAGATAATACGGCATACTATCATGCAGACAAAGAGGCTAAATTACTAATGAATACCTCATTGGTCATAAAAAATAATATTATTGATGTATTTGGTAAAGAAAGTTATCAAGACAATAAATTAAATAGAAAACATCTCTCTACATTAGTTTTTAAAAACCCTAAACTATTAAAAACCTTACACAGCATAGTACACCCTTCTGTAAAAAATCACTTCAGAAACTTCATTAAAAACCAGCAAGAAAACACATTAATCATTTATGAGAATGCCATACTTTTTGAAACTAATGGCGATTTAATATGCACTGTAGTTATCTCTATAAATGCCCCGCTAGATATAAGAATTAAAAGGGTCATGGATAGGGATTCTGTAACTGAACAACATGTTAAAAATATAGTTAAAAACCAATGGCTAGAAACGAAGATAAATCTATTGTCTAATTACGTCATTAATAATATAGAAAAAGAAGAAACATTGTTAAAAATTAAAAATATCTATAAAATTTTAACAAAAAAGTCAGTATTAATTTAGGATAATTCCCAATTTATGTTAATTTTTACTTAAAAATCATGTTCTAGTGTTAATCTAAGTTAAAATAAAAAAATTACAAATAATATAAGTTTATTTTTGAGCAATGGGAAAGAAAATCTTTATTCTTATTGTAGTATTAATGAGTATTTCACTAATTGGAATAGTTTCAGTTCAATTGTATTGGATTAATAATGCTATAGAAAGTAAAGAAATTCAATTTAAAAGTGATGTAAAAAAAGCACTAGCAAGAGTTTCAGAACGGTTGGAGGTCAAAGAACAAGATCTATATTATAACAAAGTTGAAAGCTTTATAAAAACAAAAAGATTTTTAAACAAAGCACAAATTAAAAATTTTTTAATCCAACAAATAGATACAACAACAAAAAGTCGTTTTTCTTTTGGAACCACCATCATAGAAGAAGATTTTAAAATACCAGTTCTAGATATTTTAGATAAAAAAGGATTTTACGACAATGATTCTATTGTTGTTAAACAATTTACAAAAAAAAGAGATTATTTTAAAGGCACTTTCATTGTCGGAGATAACGATTTCAAAACAGTTTTTGACGAAAAAAAAATATCAACTATCGATAGAATTGAAGAATTAGATAGAAAACTACTATCAGATATTTTTAAAGATTACAAGAAAACCTTTCCAATAGAAGAAAGAATTAATAACAGGGAATTAAACGCTATTCTCAAAGAAGAATTAATAAGAAACAACATTAATATTGAGTACAAATACGGTGTATATAATAATGATTTAGCCACCAATCTTAAATCAGGATATTATACAATAAACCCAGATAAAAGCTTGAGTTATCCCTTATTTATAAATAATGAAGGTATCAGTGATTATACTTTATATATAGATTTTCCAGAAAAAAATAAACATATCTTATCTGACATTTCCTCTATACTTTTATTATCACTATTCTTTATTTTTATTATAGTGATTGCTTTTTCTAGTTCTCTATATCAATTAGTAAAACAGAAAAAAATATCAGAAATTAAAACTGATTTCATCAATAACATGACGCATGAGTTTAAGACTCCTATTGCAACAATTAATTTAGCCTTAGATTCAATAAAAAATCCTAAAATTATTAACGATAAAGAAAAGGTACTTAGGTATATAAAAATGATTCGAGAGGAAAATAAAAGAATGCATGGTCAGGTAGAAAATGTTTTACGAATTTCTAGATTAGAAAAGAACCAGATTGAAATTAATACAGAAGCGTCAGACATGCATGATGTTATTGATGATGCAATATCTCATGTAAGTCTTCTAGCAATTGATAAAGAAGGTACAATTACAACTCGTTTTGAAGCAATTCAGTCTGAAATTTTGGTGAATCAATTCCATATGACCAATGTACTGGTTAACATTTTGGAAAATGCATTAAAATATTCTGAACATAAACCAAAAATAGACGTGTATACAGAAAGTACAAATAAAAATTTAATTATAAAAATTCAAGATGAGGGCATTGGAATGAGTAAAAATGCTCAAAAATATATTTTTGACAAATTCTACAGAGAACAGAAAGGAAATATTCATGATATTAAAGGACATGGATTAGGATTGGCATATGTAAAAGAAATTATAGATACACATCACGGAACAGTTTTTGTAGATAGTGAAAAAGGAAAAGGAAGTACATTCACAATTAAATTACCATTAATTTAAA
>CAZAIL010000035.1:0-17691 GCA_964485155.1 uncultured Flavobacterium sp. | reverse complement strand
TTTTTAAGTAATACAATCCCTTTTCTTGCAGATTCTAAAGCGGTAGCTTTATGCTCTTCCGTGAAAAGTAACTCCTCTTTTTTCTCTAAATCTACAAATCTATTTTCAAATAATCCTAGTTTAAACTTCGCCGTTAAAATCTTACGGCATGCATCATTTACACGACTTATTGAAAGTGAACCTTCCTTGACTGAAGCAATAATTGCATCAGTAAATTTTGGTCCATGCATATGCATGTCCATGCCAGCATCAACAGATAAATAAGAGGCTTCTTTCATGTCTTTTGCTGTATGGTGTAATGTATTAATACGTTCTATATCTAACCAATCACTTACATAAAAACCATTAAATCCAAATTCATTTCTAAGCACATCTGTCATTAACCATTTATTCATATGACATGGAACACCATTTAATTCGTTGTGTGCTGCCATAATAGAATATACGCCAACATCTATAGCTTTTTTATAAGGTGGCAAATGAACTTCTCTAAGTGTTCGCAGCGAAATATCTGCTGGAGCAGCATTTAATCCATTGATAGATTCACCGCCACCAATTAGGTGTTTTACACATGCAATTACTTTTTGTGTTCCTGTAAAGTCATCTTGTTGAAATCCATTAATCATGGCAGCCCCCATATTACCAACCATAAAAGGATCTTCTCCTAAAGTCTCTCCAACACGACCCCATCTAGGATCTCTTAAAATATCAATATTTGGTGTAAAAGTCCAATGACTTCCAGTAGCTCGCATCTCTTTAGCGGTTTGTTTTCCTATTGAATACAAAAAAGTGTCATCCCAAGTAGATGCTAGCCCAATAGGAGATGGGTATACAGTTGTGCCTGAAACCAACGCATTCCCATGTATTGCATCTATTCCTATTAATACAGGTATTTTTAATGGTGATTTTAATGCTAACTCTTGTAAATAATTAGCTTCTTTAGCTGTTAAAACATGTAAAAAAGAACCTATTTTTCCTTCAATAGTTAAATTAGTAACATCATTAATAGATAAATCTTTATAAAACCCTTGTGCATCATTATTGGCTTTGTCATCATTCGGGTTCCCTTTTCGCATATGATCTAAACCAACAAACTGGTTCATTTGATATACCTTATCTTCTAAAGTCATTCTTTGCATTAAATCATTCACACGATTTTCTGTTGTCGCTGCAGGATCTAAATAAACTATATTGTTAGTGTTTTTTAATTTATTACAAGCGCTAAACAAGAATAAGAAGCAAGTAATTACGGTAAGTATTTGAATAATTTTGTTAGTCATTTTTATTTTTTTGATATCGATTTAATAATTTTATATGCTTGGGTTGGATTAAATTCTGAATCGTAAATAGAGTGAAATGCCCCTTCTTTACCTTTCTTTGTTCTCACACCTAGGTCCCATAGATTCAATGTAACTACTCCTGATTTTGTTTTTGCATTCAAAGTCTCAATAAGTCTCTTATAAAATTCTGCTTGTTTTTTACGACCCTCAACTAATTTATTGTTGTCCTCAATAAAATAATCTAGTTCTGTTACATGAAACTCTAAATTATTCTCATGAGCCCAGTCAATTAAGTCAGAAAGCTTTCTAAGTTCTTCATCAGTATTTTCAATGAGTGCCTTTGTTGAAGAACTCAATCCAATATGAGCTTGCCACCCAATCCCGTCTACACGATATCCTTTAGATCTTAAATAAAGTACTGTTTTCTTTAGTTTATCCCATAATGTTTTCTGCATACCTGCATTCTGATTGTAGACCAATTTTATATTGGTTGCATGTTTTGTTGCTATTTCAAAAGACTTTAAAATATATAAAGGAAACCCGTTTTCATCTAACCCTATTTTTAACCAAGGGTTTTCCCATTTATTAGTTCCTTTTTTAGGGCCAAACCATTTTCCATTAGGAAGTATGGTTTCGTTTACAACATCCATCCATTTGACAGTAGGCTCATTGTTGAATTTTTTAGCAAAAGCTGTCGTAAATTCAATCATAATAGCTTCTAGTTCCTCTGCAGTTCTGTAATCTTGCTTTGCCCATTTTGAAGCTTGTGGTGATATTGGGCCATGCAAACGAACTTGTATATTATGTTTTTTAGAAAAATTGATAAAATCATCTATTTGTTGCCATTTCCAAACTGTTGGATTTGGATGTACTCTTGACTGTTTTGCTGCATTAGCAGGTGTTAAATAGTTAAAGTCTTTTAAAAAAAGTTTTTCTTTAATAGTATTTAACTCTCTGTAATTTAAAGTAGCACCAACTAATACATTAGATGATTTTTTTCTTTTACTCTGTTCTAATTTATTAATTTGATCAAATTCACTCTTTGTGAATTTTGTTAAAAGTTTATTTTTTGTCTCTAAAAATGTAGCTTTATAAATCTCTCTTTTTTCTTCTTGAGAAAGGTTTTTGCCTCTTGTTTTCGAGATATTATTAGTATATTTTTCAGATAAGGTTTCTAATAAAAACTGACCTTTTATATTGCTTAACTTCATTGTATTAATTATAAATTCTGAAATAACTTGGGCGCGTTTATTTGTCTTCAGGGTTTTAACATTAACAGACTTATTAGCCATTTTCAAAACTGTACTAGAAGAAACATCATGATCTTTAAAATAGCGAGCTGCTAATAACTGAAAAGTTGATTTTGTTTTTTCATATTTTTTATTGTTGATTTTGTTTTCAGTTTCTAATGGATCTTTTTTATAATCATATAATTCTTCAGCATGAATATCTTCCTTGTAAATGGGTTCTGTACTTTTTTTATTATTAATCCAAACGGTGTACCTATAGTCATTTGTTCTAAAACTATACCCCATTTTATTTTTTCTTGGAAATTGACTTACTGCATATATTTTTGAAGTTGTTGCATCCCCTTCAAGTTGTCTTCTTAAACTCAGTCCATCCAAGTTTTTTGGAATTTCTAGATTGGCCAAATCACTTAGTGTAGGAAATAAATCTACAAACTCAGTAGGAGTAGTTATTTTGAAACCTTTGTTGATTCTTGGGTCATAAATAATTAATGGAGAACGTGTTGCTTGTTCAAAATTTGAATGCTTATTCCACAAGCTATGATCTCCTAAATGCCAACCGTGATCTCCCCATATAACAATGATGGTGTTTTTATCTAAGCCTTTTTGTTTTAGCTTATCTTTTATTTTACCTATCTGTGCATCAATATAACTGGTGGCGGCATAATAACCGTGAATCAATTTCTTTTGAAGCTTTTCATCTAATTCTAGTAAACCATCATTATTTAAACTGTAGGTTATTTCTGGTGTTTTATAACTTTGCATTTCACCTGCCTTATGATAGGCAATATCTACAGCATTTTTAGATTTTTTTTGATAAGGTGCTATTTCTATTTCACTTTCATTATATAGTTCCCAATATTTTCTTGGCGCTACAAAAGGTAAATGAGGTCGTTTGAAACCCACAGCTAAAAAGAATGGCTTAGAAGTATTTATTTCATCCAACAGATCAAGACTCTTATTCGTAATAGCTCCATCAACATATGCACCATCTGGTACATCACCTATTTCATAAGGAGGTTTGTAACGATCTCTTATGTATTTATTGATTTTACTTTTTTGTATATTTTTTTCTAAAGCCTCACTTTTTATCTCTATTATTCTAGCTAAATTCTTCTTTTTTTGATAAAACCCCAATGCAGGTTGCTTGTAACCTTTTGGATAATTAAGTTCTCTTTCATTAATAAAAGGAACACTCCATGAAGGCTTGTCTCTATCATTATCCACACATCTTGGATCATATATTTTACCAACACCAATTGTTTCGTATCCGTTCTGCTTAAAATATTGAGGAATGGTCAAAATATCTGGATTCATATCTCGCATCTTAGTTTTTAAATCCCAAACCTTCGTGTAATCGGGTCTTTTCCCAGTGAGTAAACTTGCTCTTGAGGGTCCGCATACGGCTTGTTGAGTGTGATTATTTAAAAACGTTGTTCCGTTTTTAGCAATGGCATCAATATTTGGAGTAATAGCAAGTTTATCACCATAGCTTCCTATGGTAGGTTTTAAATCATCTATAGCTATAAAAAGAATGTTTGGCTTTGATGAATTCTGTGCTTGAACTTTATGAAAGCTTACAAGTAATAATATTGAGAGTAAATATTTTTTCATTTATATATTTTGTTACATATTAGTTTTAATCTAATCCATCTAGAAAACCTGTGTATGCTTTCTTTGTTTGAAAACTAGAGTCATACAAAAGAGGCCATTCGTTATAATTGTTATGGTGTGGTAATAACCAAGAATTATCATCTTTGATACCCCACACAGTTATGGCGTATTCATTTTCTGAAGGTATCGCATTGTAAATTTCTATCACTTCTTTAAACTTTTCTTTTTTGTGCATTTCTTCTCTCTTCTGTGAATTCTGATATGTCATTTGCGGGATTCATACGAACGTCTAATTCTGAACAATGAAGCAGTAGACCACTTTCTATTGCTCTATCTATTGCTGCTACGATTTTTTCTTTTGTTGGGCTTGTGTATGAGATATGCATTTGAAACCCGATACCGTCTATAGGAATATTTATATTCTTCCAATCTTCAATTAATTCAAAAAAATTATCCTGCTTAGATAAATTATTGGCCATTCCATAATCATTATAAAACAACAACACATCTGGAACAGCGTTACGTGCGAAATTTAAGCATTTCGCAATATAATCATCACCCATTCTTTCTTTAAAAACAGTACTTCTTAGAATTCCTCCAGAATTATTTACACCCTCATTTACAACATCCCAAGAGGTTATTTTCCCTTTATATCTGGAAACTACTTGCGTAATATATTCTTCAATAATATTCTCAAATTCAGCATCTGAACCGCTATAATTTTCAAGCCATTCTGGTGTTGAATTATGCCAAATTAGAGTATCCCCATGTATGTTTAATTCATTTGCAACTGCATAATCGACAATCTCATCTGCTTGTGACCAATTATAATTCCCTTCACTAAGAAGTATTCTTTTCATTTTCATCTGATACTCAGCTGTAATACTTCCAGATTCTCTTTTTATTATCTTGTCATGTTCACTACCTTCTGAAAGTTTTTGAGGACTTGTAGCAACTCCAACAAAAAAAGATGTTGCTTTATCTTTTAATGTAGTAGCTAGTTCCGTTTCTATGTCTTCTGGATTAATTATTTCACCCTCATCTTTAGAGCAGCTTGTGAAAACAATTAATAAGGTAAGACAATAAAAAAGCGTTTTGATTTTTTTTTTGGTCATAAACTGTATGAAAAAAGAAAGTATTTTTCTCATACAAAGTTAAATTTAGATCAACATCTATTCTGTTATTTTTGAGGATAAGTCTGTAAATTTTGAGGATAATAAATCTAAGATAATAAATCTGCTCAAAAAAAAGTTATATTTATGTTTCAAATAATAATACTAAGCAATGTACAAATTATGGCCTTTTATTATAGTTGTTTTTTTGTTTATCATTTCATGTGAAAAAGAAACAAAATCTGTAGATATTAATAAAGTTAAAACTCCAGATGGGATGGTTTGGGTAGCGGGGAAGACATTTTTACAAGGAGCTAAGACTACAGATAGTTATGCCATGCCAAGAGAAAAGCCAGCTCATAGAGTCACTGTTGATGGCTTCTTTATTGACATTTCAGAAGTGACTAATAAGCAATTTAAAACTTTTGTTGATGCTACAAATTATGAGACAATTGCTGAAAGAGAAATAGACTGGGAAGAACTAAAAAAACAACTCCCAGAGGGGACTCTTAAGCCTCATGATTCTATTTTACAACCTGGTAGTTTAATTTTTAATAAAAATGTAAATGTAGTTGTAAATATGAATAATTATCAACAGTGGTGGACATGGAAAATTGGAGCAAACTGGCAACATCCTGAAGGTCCAAAATCTTCCATTGAGGGAAAATATAATCATCCCGTTGTTCACATCGCCTATGAAGATGCGGTATCTTATTGTAAATGGGCAAATAGGAGGCTTCCAACCGAAGCAGAGTGGGAATCTGCAGCACAAGGAAATAATACTGATGCTATCTTTACATGGGGAAATGATCCAACGGTCTTAAATACAACTGCAAATACTTGGCAAGGAAATTTTCCAATAAAAAACGAAAGTGTTGATGGGTTTGAAATGATTGCGGCTGTAAAATCATATCCTCCCAACAGTATTGGTATTTATGATATGCTGGGAAATGTATGGGAAATTACAAGCGATTTATTTAATGTAAATTATTATAATGAATTGAATATCTCTAAAGAAATAATTAATCCGACTGGAGCTAAAATATCCTACAGCCCAAGCAATCCTTTTCAGGAAGAGCGTGTGATGAAGGGAGGTTCTTTCTTGTGCCATGATTCCTATTGTGCGAGTTATAGAATTTCGTCTAAAATGGGAGTAAGCATTGATTCGGGATCTGATCACGTTGGTTTCAGAACTGTAGCTTCACCAAAGATGATTTCAAACAAATAATTAAACCTTTATAATATGTTAAAGTCTAAAACAATATAAGCTCTCTAGATGAAACAAAAACATATTCAACATCTGTATTTAAGATCAGGATTTGGTATTGACATAAAGGTTCTAGACAAAATAAAGTCTAAATCTAAATCTAAAATTATTGAATACTTATTTTCTGATTCAGAAAAAATGATTCCTTTACAATTGAATCTCACAGAATTCAATCTTATAAAAAATAAATCTCCAAAAGTTCTAAAAAAAGAAATGGGGGAAGAAGTCTTGCGTAAATTACGACAAAAAAGTCGAAAAAAAGTGAGAGACTTAAATCACCTTTGGATAGACAGGCTGACCGATCAAAGCTGTATGCTAAGAGAAAAAATGACCTTATTTTGGGCAAATATATTTGTGTGTAGGGACAATCATATTTTTCACATTCAACACTACAACAATACATTACGAGAAAATGCTTTAGGAAACTTCAGAAGCTTTGTAAAAGCAATTGCCAGAGAAGCTTCTATGAGTAAATACTTAAACAATAGTCAAAACAAAAAACAAAGACCAAACGAGAATTTTGCCAGAGAGCTAATGGAAATTTTTACACTTGGAGTTGGGAATTATACAGAGGAAGATATTAAAGAGTCTGCAAGAGCATTTACCGGGTGGTCTTACAAGGTAAACGGTGATTTTACAGTTAGAAAAAAACAACATGATTTTGATGAAAAAACTTTTTTTGGCAAGAATGGAAAATTTAATGGAGATGATATCATAGACATCATTTTAGAACAAAAGCAATGTGCTCGATTTATCTGTGAAAAAATTTATAAATACTTTGTCAATCCCGTTGTTGACGAATCTAATCTTGAAGAAATAACAACCCTTTTTTATAAAGATTATAATATTAAAAGTTTGATGAATCATATTTTTAGTTCAGCATGGTTTTATGATGAACAAAACATAGGAGTTAAAATAAAATCGCCTATAGAATTATTAGTTGGCATTCGTATCGTTGTTCCGGTTATTTTCAATAAAAAAAATCAGCTTAATTACTTGCAAAAAATGATGGGTCAAGTTTTGTTATATCCAGAAAATGTATCAGGTTGGAAAGGCAATAAAAGTTGGATAGATTCAAATACTTTAATGTTTCGAATGAAACTTGCGTCATTAATCTTAAACGATGCAATTATTAACCTAGAGGAGAAAGGGGCTTTTGAGGATTCTTTTATCAAATATTACGACAAAGAGAGGAAGAGAAATAGATTTATTAAAACTACCAAAAATTGGAGTGTTTTCTTAGAACAACACAAAAATATTAAACCAAAAGAATTGAGAGACTTATTAATTATCTCTAAACTAGATAAAGACACAAATGCTTTATTAGATGAATTAAAAATATCATCAAATAGAGATTATTGTATTCAATTAATGTCTATCCCAGAATATCAACTTTGTTAAATTAAACAGATGAAAAGAAGAGATTTTTTAAAGCAAAGTAGTCTAGCAAGTAGCTTATTTTTTGTACCAAATTTTGTAAAGGCCTTTGAAAAAGTAGCTAAAGAATCTCTAGGGTATAAAAAACTTGTTATTGTTCAACTGTCTGGAGGCAATGACGGGCTAAACACGATCATACCTTATACAAATGACATTTATTACAAGAAAAGACCTGGTCTCGCAGTTCCTAAAAATGAATTAATAAAAGTAACGGATGAGTTAGGGTTCCATCAAAGCTTAGCTCCATTAAAAAATCTTTACGATCAAGGATATTTATCAATTATCAACAATGTTGGATATCCAAATCCTAACAGATCACACTTTAGATCTACAGATATCTGGCAAACAGCAAGTGATGCAAACCAATATTTAGACACAGGATGGCTAGGAAGGTATATAGAGCAATTTGGAAAAATGCCTTACACAGGAATAGAATTAGATGATAGTTTGTCTTTAATTATGAAAGGGAAAAGCATGAATGGTATTGCGACAAAAAATCCACGAACTTTATTCGCAAATACCCAAACTCCTTATTTTAAAAAAGTTTTAAATCATCAAAGTGATGCTCATCTAAGCGAACATAATTTAGGGTATTTATACAAAACAATGATTGAAGCAAAATCTTCTGCAAAATATATTTACGAAACCTCAAAGACTTATAAAAGTAGTTTAGAGTATCCAAAAAACCCTTTTGGTAAACAGCTAAAAACAACTTCAGAATTCATCAATTCAAACCTAGATAGTTCTGTGTATTATGTTTCTATGGGTGGATTTGACACACATGCCAATCAAGAAAACAGACAAAAAAAATTGTTAAAAACCTACAGTGAATCAATGGAGGTGTTTATAAATGATTTAAAACAAAACGATACTTTTAAAGACACATTGGTTATTACTTTTTCTGAATTTGGAAGACGTTTGCAACAAAATGCTGCCGGAGGAACAGATCATGGAGCAGCAAACAACGTTTTTATTATTGGTGAAAATTTGAAGACAAAAGGATTTTACAATGACGCACCTAATCTTTTAAATTTAGATTCAAATGGAGATTTAATTCATTCTGTAGACTTTAGGTCTATCTATGCAACAGTTTTAGACACATGGCTTCAAGTTGATGATGAAGCTATTTTAAACAAATCTTATAATAAATTAAATTTTATCGGATAAACCTTGCTTCAAGATTATTAGTAATTGCCTCATTTTTAATACCTCTGTTTTCAATATTAAAATACTTTTGAAGTTACAAAAACAGCTTAACAATAATGTACCATTTAGGATTAGACATCGGAAGTTCTTCTGTTAAAGTAGCTTTAGTTGAAGCCGCCACCGGAAAGAGTTTAGCAAGCTTACATGAACCACCAAATGAGATGAAAATTATATCTCTACAAAATGATTGGGCAGAACAAGATCCAAAAATATGGTGGAAATATTGTTGTACTGCAATAAAGAGAGTTCTATCTGAAACTGCTATTGAAGCAGAAAAAATTATTGGAATAGGAATTTCGTATCAAATGCATGGTCTCGTCATTGTTGATGTTGATGGGCAACCTTTACGAAATTCTATTATTTGGTGTGATAGTAGAGCTGTAGAAATTGGCGACAAAGCCTTTTCTGATTTAGGAGAGGGAGAATGTGCTAACCGTCTATTAAACTCTCCAGGAAATTTTACTGCATCTAAGCTAAAATGGGTTAAAAATAACGAGCCAGAAATATATAGTAAAATTCATAAATTTATGCTTCCGGGTGATTTTATCGCCTTCAAACTAACTGGTATTTTAAACACAACTAAAAACGGACTTTCAGAAGGTATTGTTTGGGACTACAAAAACGACACTACAGCAAATTGGCTGCTAGATTATTATGGTATTGATCCTGATTTAACACCAGATATTGTCGCTAATTTCACCAATCAAGGTGAGACTAATAAACAAGCCTCTGAGCAAACAGGCCTACCTATTGGGGTACCCATTACTTATCGTGCTGGAGACCAGCCTAATAATGCCTTATCTTTAAATGTATTTAACCATGGAGAGGTTGCAG
The DNA here is from genome assembly GCA_964485155.1 of uncultured Flavobacterium sp. GTDB lineage: Bacteria > Bacteroidota > Bacteroidia > Flavobacteriales > Flavobacteriaceae > Polaribacter. Next base: position 7,694 of record CAZAIL010000035.1, on the reverse strand, counting down.
CAACCGGAGGAACTTCTGGAGTTATCTACGCTGTTACTGACAAGTTAAATTCAAATGAATCATCTAGAATCAATCATTTTGCTCATGTAAATTACACCAAAGACAAACCAACTGTTGGTAAACTATTATGTATAAATGGTGCTGGAATACAATACCGGTGGTTACGAAACCATAGTGTAGAAAATTCTTATGAAAACATGAATAGGAAAGCATCCAAAATCCCTATAGGATCTGATGGAGTTCTTGTCATTCCTTTTGGAAATGGAGCAGAAAGAATGTTAAATAATAAAAATATTGGCACACAGATTTGTAATCTTAATTTAAACAAGCACAGTCACGGGCATTTATACAGAGCCGCCCTAGAAGGTATTGCTTTTTCATTTGTTTATGGAATGGAAATCTTAAAAAATGACAACGCAGTTATCAATGTAATTCGTGCAGGAAATGATAATTTATTTAGATCTGAAATATTTGCGAATACTGTGGCAACATTAATAGGTCATGAGATCGAAATTTATAATACCACAGGAGCTGTTGGAGCTGCAAGAGCTGCGGGTTTAATTGATGGTGATTTTAAAAAATTTGGTGAGAATATAACACAAAACGATCATGTAATGACCTACAAGCCTTTTGGAAACAAAAAACCTTATCAAGAAGCTTATAAATATTGGAAAAACCACCTAGAAACAATCTTAAAAAATAAAAATTAATACAAATGGCAACTAAAGCATTTTTTAAAGGAATAGATCCTATAAAGTTTGAAGGGAAGGAATCAGACAATCCTTTTGCATTTAAATACTATAATCCTGAACAAATTGTTGCAGGAAAAACAATGCGTGAGCATTTTAAATTTGCAATTGCTTATTGGCATACATTCTGTGGACAAGGTGGAGATCCATTTGGACCAGGAACGCAAAATTTCCCTTGGGATCAATCATCAGACCCAATCCAAGCAGCAAAAGACAAAGCAGATGCAGCATTCGAATTCATTAATAAAATGGGATTTGATTATTTCTGTTTTCATGATTACGATTTAATTCAAGAAGGGGCAACTTTTGCAGAATCTGAAAAAAGACTAGATACAATCACAGATTATATAAAAGGTAAGCAAGCAGAAAGTGGCGTGAAATTATTATGGGGAACTGCTAACTGTTTTTCAAATCCACGCTATATGAATGGAGCTGCCACAAATCCAGATTTCAATGTAGTTGCAAGAGCGGGAGGTCAAGTAAAATTAGCCTTAGATGCAACGATTAAATTGGGAGGAGAGAATTATGTTTTTTGGGGAGGAAGAGAAGGCTATATGTCTTTACTTAACACAGATATGGGTCGTGAATTAGATCATATGGCACAGTTTTTAACTATGGCGAGAGATTATGCAAGAGGACAAGGTTTTAAGGGGACCTTTTTTATAGAGCCTAAACCAATGGAACCGATGAAGCATCAGTATGATTTTGATTCAGCAACCGCTATTGGTTTTTTAAAAGAATATGGTTTAGATAAAGATTTTAAAATGAATATTGAGGTAAATCATGCCACGCTAGCGCAACATACTATGCAGCACGAATTAGCAGTTGCTGCGAAAGCAGGAATGTTAGGAAGTATAGATGCAAATAGAGGTGATTACCAGAACGGTTGGGATACAGATCAGTTTCCAAATAACATTCAAGAAACTACAGAAGCAATGTTGGTGTTTTTAAAAGCTGGTGGTTTACAAGGAGGAGGCGTTAATTTTGATGCAAAAATTAGAAGGAACTCTACAGATATGGAAGATGTTTTTCATGCACACATTGGTGGTGCAGATACCTTTGCAAGAGCATTGATTACTGCTGATAAAATTTTGACTTCTTCTGCTTATAATTCTTTAAGAGAAAAAAGATACGGTTCTTTTGATGCTGGAAAAGGAAAAGATTTTGAAGGAGGAAAATTAGAACTTTCAGATCTGTATAAAATTGCACAAGAAAATGGAGAATTAACACTTCAAAGTGGTAAGCAAGAATTGTTCGAGAATATAATCAATCAACATATTTAATCTCAACGTCATACCATACATGAAATATCTCATAAGAAATACTACTTCGGTTCTTGAAAGTTTAGATTGGGTTGTCTTGGGAATTTATTTTCTAGCGTTAATAGCAATTGCTATCTGGGTTTTTTTACAAAAAAACAAAAATACTGAAGATTATTTTCTTGCTGGCAGAAATGTAGGATGGTTTGTTATTGGAGCCTCTATTTTTGCGTCTAACATAGGTTCTGAACATGTGGTGGGACTTGCAGGTACTGGTTTTGAATCCGGAACACCCATGGCTCATTATGAATTACATGCATGGATTGTTTTACTATTAGGATGGCTATTTCTTCCTTTTTATATTAGAAGTGGTGCATTTACAATGCCCGAGTTTTTAGAAAAACGATTTGATGCTAGATCTAGATGGTTTCTTTCTTTATTTTCATTGGTAGCTTACGTACTCACTAAAGTTTCTGTTACTATTTATGCAGGTGGTATTGTAGTGTCAGAATTAATTGGAATTCCTTTTTGGTATGGGGCGATAGGTATTGTACTATTTACAGGTATTTATACTGTTATTGGAGGATTAAAAGCGGTTATTTATACAGAAACTTTACAGACTGTTATATTAATAGTGGGATCTATTATAATCACTTATTTAGGATTACAAGAGGTTGGCGGATGGACACAACTAAGAGAAACAGTAACTGCTGTAAGTCCAGATCATTTTAATATGTGGAGGCCAATGAATGATCCAAAATTTCCGTGGACAGGTCTTTTATTTGGAGGAACAATTGTGGGGATATGGTATTGGTGTACAGACCAGTACATTGTTCAAAGAACACTTGCAGCAAATAATATTAAGATTGGTAGAAGAGGTGCTATTTTTGGAGCTTATTTAAAACTATTACCAATATTAATTTTCTTAATACCTGGTATTATTGCGTTTGCTTTATCAATTCAAAATCCTGAAATATTTTCTGTTGAAAAAGCAGATCGTGCGTTTCCAATGTTAGTTAAGACCCTCCTACCTGTAGGATTAAAAGGACTAGTTGCTGGTGGTTTGATGGCTGCTCTTATGAGTTCATTAGCTTCTGTTTTTAATTCCTGTTCTACCATATTCACTATTGACATATACAAGAAACTTAAACCCAATGCATCCGAAAAATCATTATTAAATACTGGTAAAATTGCCACTGGATTTATTGTTACTTTAGGTATTATATGGATCCCTATTATGGAGAAAATTGGTGGTGGTGTTATGTACCAATATCTTCAAAATGTTCAATCTTACATTGCACCTCCTGTGACTGCGGTATTTCTTTTAGGTATCTTATGGAAACGTGTAAATGCAGCGGCAGCAATTACAACTTTACTTACTGGACTGGTTCTTTTAATATTAAGGTTAGGATCAGAAATTTATTACCAACCAGAAATTTTATCAGGTGAAAACTTAAATGGAATTATCTTTGCTTTTGCAACAATAAACTTTTCTCATATGGCTATTTTTATGTTTATGTTTTCCGTAATTGTCTGTATATCTGTAAGTTTAGCCACTAATCCCCCTGATTATAAACAAATTATTGGTTTATCTTTTGGTACACTTAGTGAAGAACAAAAAATTGAAAATAAGAATAGTTATGATACAATAGATGTACTATTATCAATAGTTCTTATCGTTCTTGTTGTAGGTGTTTTAAGTTACTTTACTTAATTTAAAATAAAATTGTTTACTGATTTTTAATAAAAATTTCAGCTTTATGAATTTTAAAAACATTTTAAAAACAATATTTTTAATATTTTTAGTCTTTTTTTACGCGTGTGACAAAGACACTAATTCTGAAGAAAATAGTGATTCTGACGTTATTGACAATCCTGTTGATTATACATTAACAACTAAAAACATTACCATTTTCCAAACTATAGAAGGTATTACAGAATCTAGATCTGTAATCATTCAAACACCAAATGCAGTTGATCTTACTAAAATTTATCCAATCGTTTTTGCGTTTCATGGAAATGGAGGCACGAATACAAGTTGGGTAAACAGACTTAGGGAGTTTACAAATAGTGGTGAGTATGTTGGTATATATCCTCAGGGGTTTTTAAAATCTTGGAACCTAGGACAGGAAATGTCTAATGCAGACGATGTTGCTTTTGTTGATTTAATTATTGACGAATTACAAAAGTATAATAATTTAAATTTTGATAAAATGTATGCAATAGGAACCTCCAATGGATCTGGAATGGTAAATAAGTTAGGAATAGAAACCAATCATTTTAAAGCAATTGCACCTGTTGTCTCTCAACTAATGGAAAGCAGTCCTTTGTTACCCAATACCCAACCTATTTCTGTATACCAAATAAATGGCGCGGCAGACACAACAATTCCCATTGATGGTGGTCCTAGGTTTGGTCATGTTTTTTTAGACGTCGCAGAAAGTGCCGCTTTATGGGCAAATCATTTTAATTGTAACCAAACCCCAGAAGTCCAAAACCTAGTAGAAGATACTCTTTACATTTATACAATATGTAATAATAGCAAGGAAATACGATATCTTAGAGTTGAAAATGGAGGCCATGGTCTTTTAAACTCAACGATGATTGCTGATATTTGGACATTTTTTCAACGATTTTAATCTTATAAAACCAACTCTATTTTGAATAATAGCATATTATGACCATTCAAAAAGAAAAATACGGAGAGATTGATGAAACAATATCTGTCTATTGTTTTACCCTAAAAAACAATCATGGTGTTGAAATAAAAATTTTGAATTTTGGTGGTATTATTACTTCTGTAAAGACCCCAGATAAAACAGGATATCTAGAAAATATTACTTTAGGATATGATTCACTCCATCAATATATTGATGACAACTCTTATTTTGGAGCTATAATTGGACGTTATGGAAATAGGATTGCTAAAGGAAATTTTACACTAGATAATACCAATTATAGTTTGGCTAAAAACAATAGTCCTAATCATCTTCATGGAGGCACTATTGGTTTTAATAAAGTTCTTTGGAATGCAAAACAAAAAACCAGCAAAAATTTTGTTTCATTAGAGCTAAGCTATAAAAGTAACGATTTGGAGGAGGGGTTTCCAGGTAATTTGAATACTACTGTTGTGTATACATTAACTAAAGATAATTCATTAGAGATCACTTATAAAGCGACTACAGACAAGAAAACAGTTGTGAATCTAACAAATCACACATATTTTAATTTATCAGGTAATCTTAACAAAACTATTTTAGATCATGAGATACAAATAAATGCAAATAGTATATTGCCTGTAGATGAATTTATGATCCCTACAGGAGAAATAAAAAATATTGAAAATACACCATTTGATTTTAAGGAATTTAAAACAATTGCAAAAGATATTGATACTAATCACAAGCAAATTGAAATAGGGCAGGGATTTGACCATTGTTGGGTTTTGAATAATCAAAATAAAGGAGTAAGATTAATAGCCAAGGCATATCATAAGGATTCTGGAAGAGCTTTGGAAGTCTTTTCAGACGAACCTGGAGTTCAATTTTATACAGGAAATCATTTGAATGGTAAATATCAAGCTAGAACTGGTTTTTGCCTAGAAACACAACATTATCCAGACTCTCCAAATCAAAAAAAATTTCCTACAGTTATCTTAAATCCCGGAGAAACCTATATCACAAGGACATCCTATAAATTTTCAGTAAAATAGTTTTAGGAATAAGACAGCTCGGCTTTCTGGTTTATTTTATAATTTTTATACTATTCTCAAGAAAATAGTCAAAATTTTTAAAGCCTTTGCTTGATTTACTAACATATCTTCACAAAAAATAGCGTATTTAATTCAAAGACCCATCAAGTTTATTGATGGGTCTTTTGTTTCTTTAAAACGCAAATACGTTTTATTATTCAATTATAATTTTCTTGCTAATAATTCCTGTTTCTGTTGCTAATCGAACAATATAGACACCTTCACTTAGATTTGGTAATCCAATATCATTCATCCCTTGTCCTTCAAATGTATTGCTTAGAACTTCTTTTCCGATGATTGAATATAATTGAATACTTGCCTTACCCGTTTGTACTCCTACAATACGCAGGGATTCTCTAGATAAGTTGTAAATACTTATGTTAGTAGCTGTTGATAAATCTTCTGAACTTAAAGTACCTGAAGTGGTATGAATGTAAAAACGCCCTATGCCTTGCTCATCATTTAAAAGCGTATTTTTAAAACTTGAATCTACGTCTAAAAGAGTAAAACTATTGTTTTCTTTATCTTCTAAATAAACGTTTATTCCTTCAGGAAAATTATTTATTTGTGCAGAAATTGTAATTTCGGTTCCTGAAACTGAATTGATTCCAACAGGAATAACCATATTTTCAAAATTATTATCCGGTAACGTTTGAATTCCTAAATTTTGTCCTTCACTATCGCTTACTAGATGTGTATAAATTTTAAAATTATTTGCTGCTCCTCCAAATATTGAACTATCATAGCCATTATCCCATCCCATTTCTTTTCCGTTAATGTAATAAATATCAGTATCTGATGTGATGCTTCCATTGTTCATTGTTAAGACTATCTCTGGTCTTGTAGAGGGTCTTTGAAAGGTATCATCCGATTGATGCGACTGCATATTTTCTCTAAAACTAAATGAATCACTATTTCCATTTGAATGTACAAAGAATCCCTGACCAGGTGCTAAGAACATTGCAGGTGAAGTTTGATTAATTACGTCATAGCTTCCTTCACTTCCTTCACTCTGATCCCATATCCAAATAGTTGCTTCAGTTAAATGGTCAACTTCTACACCGTTTACTTCTACATCGTTTACTTGTAAAATATTATTAGAGGGGTGTGCGAGCTCATTAGCTGGTATATATGAAGGATATGGGTTCCCAAGAAGGTTATATCCAGTTTGTGAACTGTGCATTGGTGTGTTTACTCCTAAATTATCTACATCAATAGTTCCTGTAAAAGAGATGTCATTTGCAGTTACTAACTTTATAGCCTTTCCATCACCAGAAATGAAATCCCCTGTTCCACTAGCTCCACTTTGATAATAGGTCCAACCAGCGGTTAAAACACCATAATCCCCAAGTCCTAAATTGCTAGTGCCAGATGATCCAAAAGCTAGTGATGTGTCTTCCACGAAACTATCAATATCTTGACCCGCTACTGGTGAAGATATTAAATACCAGTTGTCTGTGCCTAAAGTTCTATTATAGGTCAAATCGCCTGATGAAGTTCCATTTACAATGATAGATGAACCAGAATTCAATGTTACAGTAGTTCCTGCAGAACTGTCATAGTTTCCTTCAACTGTCATATAAGCATCACTATTTATTATAAACGTAGCACCATTGTTGATAGTAAAATTACCCTGAGCATTTACCATAAAACAAAGGCTTAATGAAACTAATAAAAGTATGTTGTTTATGAGTTGATTATAATTTTTAGTCCTGATACTAGTGTTATCCAAACTAAAAGCTCGTGTAATTGTGTGTTTTGATCTCATTATTATTTGGGGTCTTAAAATTTTCAATAAAAATACAAAAAATAAAATACTTTAAAAAATAAATAAATTTTTATCTATCCGTAAGGGTTAACAGTAATAATCGTTCCATCATCTCTATAATTTATTTCTGTAAGTTTTACAGATCGAAGATGCGTAACACCTCTAGA
>CAZAIL010000034.1:0-17716 GCA_964485155.1 uncultured Flavobacterium sp. | reverse complement strand
CCATCTGTGTCTGGATTTGGAAATGGCTGTACAGATAATTCTTCATTATTTGAGGAAGAAGTATTATTTACTGAATTGATGTTAATCCAATCTAAAGATGCATAATATACGACAGGATTTTCTTTTGCGTTGGGAATATTATTAGATTTTGTGAAAGCTGTATTTACACTTAGAGTATAAAAACTTAGAACAAATAGTATTAAGTAGTTTCTAAATGTTGCAAGCAATAATTTGTTTGGTTTGATTTCCATAATTCTGTTTCTAGGGGGTAGATTTTTAAATTTAGGGGTAGATTTGTTGATTTTTAAATTTTTATAGTATGATATTTCATAAATGACAGTCAGTTTTAATGAAAGTCATTGTAAAAAAACTTGGAATTTTTATTAGATTGATTATGAATTTAAATAAAGATTGATTGTGGAATACAAAAGAAGAGACTTTTTTATTTTTAAAAAAAGTCGTATTGTAGATTGTTGTAGAATTAAAAAAAATATCTACACCACAAAAAGGGTATGTAAGTTGAGCCATTGATGTTGAAATTGATTTAATAGTGTTTTTTTATTTAAAAAAAAGCAATTTTAAACAATCTTGAAATTTGTTATTATTATATTTGTTATTGTTATTGTTATTGTTATTGTTATTGTTATTGTTATTGTTATTGTTATTATTATACTTAACGTTACAAAATTAATTTAAAACCATATTATAAATGACCTTTATTTGGGCAATAAAAGACCCCTTTTTAATTTTTTTGTACTCTTTTAACTCCTTATTTGTTCTTTTTATTAAAAAAAAGCAAATTAATATAGTTTAATTTTTTAAATTAGATTGGATATAAAAACACCCCTAGTTTGAAGATTAAAATTATAATATTATTTGTTGCATTAAACAGTCTCTACTTTACTCAAAAGCAGACATCAAAGCCTACAAATAAATCAGAATCAGCCAACAATAAAATTGTAAGTTTAAGTACACTTGATAGTATATCGAGACATAATAATGCTTCGATGTACAAATGGAGTCCCAAAAAAAATTCCAAAAAGATTCATGCATTTTTAAAATTACTTGAAACTCAAAAATCACTACACAAATCAAAAAGTATTAAAACAATTGTAGATCTTCAAGTTAAATCAATGCTTGACTTAATGCTTGTGGGATTTGAAATAAATAAAAGTTTAGATTCTGTTAATTATTACCAGAATAAAATAAAAACTCTAACTACTAAGCCTGAATTAATAGGCTTGTCATATGGCATTCGTTCTTATCTTCAACACCAAAATTTACTGTATATTGAAGCAATAAATGGATATGAAATTGCTGTAAAATTATACAGGTCCTCCAAAGAAAAAAAGACACAATACAAAACAATTCAGACACTTGTTAATATAAATAATTTGTATGGAGAATTAGGTAGTGTTAAACACAAAAAAGAAATTGTTGATGAACTAGCACAAACTATAAAAGCACTCCCAAAACATCCAAGATATGAGAACTTATTACAATTGATAAAAATAGAAAAATCTAATAATTTGGTTTATTTAGGCCTATATAAATCAGCATTGAATTTACTGAGAAGTATAGACACAACAAAATTAGACAGACTGCCATTACTCGAAAAGTATTTTGAAACCTATCATGAAACATACAAAGGACTTGGTAAATATAAGCTAGGCGAGTTATATTTAGATAAAATACACAATCCCAAAAATATTGACGAGGCAACTATAGAGTTTTTATCAGATGATTTTTATATTGAAAAATTAAAATATGCACTTTTGAGTAAAAATTCAAAAAAAGCAGATTTTTATTTTAAAAAATTAAAGGAGCAGACATCTACAATAAAAAATTACAACAATGAAGAAGCCTATGAGGCTTACAACCTTTATTACTCATCTAAAAATGATATTGAAAAAGCATACTATTATTTTAAAAAAGCAAGTGAAATTAAAAATTCTAGCAAAAAAAAGATAGCAATAGAAAGACTTTTTAAAGCTGATATTTTAAAAGAAAAAGAGTTGATTTCAAATCTTAATTTATTGAAAAATATATTTGTGGCAATATTTTTATTTTTAACTGCTTTTATTGTGTTTTTTTATTTTAAAATATATAAATTAAAAAAAGAAAAAATAAATCTAACTAATAACCCAACATTTTTAAATAAAGATCTCGCATACTTTGAAAATATTTCAAATAAAATTAAAACTCCCATTACTTCAATTATGGGGTATTTAAATTTAATGAAAGAACATCCACTAGATCATGTTAAAAGAAAAAAATATTTAAACAAAGCCTATGATAATGTTGAGAAAATGAATTCATCACTAGATAACTTTTTAAATATTGTAAATTCTGATAAAAGTCAAATTACCATAAAAGTTAAGAGAGAAATTAAATTTAATTCTTTTGTAAGGGAAATCGTTTCTTCTTATCAATTAAATTTAGAAGTAAAAAAAATAGCATTTTACTATAAAACAGATGTGTTAGACTCTCTTAAAATTAACTTTGAAGCCGACAGTCTAAAAATAATTCTTGATACCTTAATTTCAAATGCAATTAAATATTCAGCAACAAGCACTAGTATTTATCTTTCGATACAATTTAGCGAACAACAAATATCTATTTGCCTGAAAGATGAGGGTTATGGTATTAGTGAACATGAAAGAGACAACGTTTTTTTACAATTATATAAAACCAAAGACAACAAATCTACAAGTGGCTATGGTATTGGACTGCCTTTAATCTCTAAAGTAGTTGAAAAATTAAATGGCAAAATACGGTTAGAATCTAAACTTAATGTCGGGAGTGTTTTCAATATAGATATACCCTTGGAGCTTAAAACATATTCTTTATTCAAAAAAAATGAGACTATAGCCTTTGAATTACTATCAAAAAAAAATTCTTTAGAAACACATGTAAACAATAGTTTTCCAAATTTATTAATTGTTGAGGATAACATAGAAATAATTTTATATTTAAAAGAGATTTTCAGTAACTTCTTAAATTGTACTATAGCTGTTAACGGTAAAGAGGCATTAAAATTTATTAAAGAAAATACTTTTAATCTCATCATATCAGAATTAAAGTTGCCTATAATGAATGGTGCAGAGTTAAAAGCTGCTATTAATAAAATTGATACTCATAAAAAAGTGCCATTTATTATGATTGCTTCAACAACTTATGATTTATCAGGGGATTTCAAAAAAAAACTAGGTATTGAAGAATACATACAAAAACCGTTTTCAAAAGATGAAATTGTATCTAGAGTTCAGAACATATTAGAACGCTCTATTACCTTAGAAAAAATTATGTCTAATGATACTAAAATTGACTTTGAAGGTTCTCATGATGATTTAATGGTTAAAATAAAAAAGACCGTAATGTTGAATTTAACAAATTCAGATTTTAATGTAAGTAAACTAGCTAAAATAAGTGGATATGAGAAAAAAAAACTAGGTCAAATTTTAAAATCGAAATTTGGATTGAGCCTTATAAATATAATACTAGAAATTCGTTTACAAACTGCTTACGACTATATTGTTAAAAACAAATACCCCACTTTAAATGAAGTTATTTATGCTGTGGGAATAAATAGCAGAACCTATTTTAATAAAAAGTTTCAAGAAAAATTTGGATTAAAAGCTGGCGAATTGAAGAGGAGACACTCATTAAAATAAAAGAATACTCTATAAATATCATTTCTGTCTTTTATGATGCTAAATGAAATTTAGGTTGCATATAGTTTTAGGTCTATTAGATACATAAGTTAAAAACTACCAAGATAAATTTATAAACTCCTCTTAAATTAGAAATATATAATCTCAGCATACGATACCATAAAAATAATCGATTAAAAAAAACTAATATTAAATTCATTACTAGATTTCCCATCATAATATCAGTAGATTTTTTCTTAAAATTTTCATCTAAAAGTAATGGATAAATGCTTCTAATAATTATTAGATAATAATTACGACTAGAATTACCATCCTTAGCCACTCAAAAAAATTCACATTATATGTTATGGCTATAATTTTTTTTAAAGTTTCAGAAAGAATTCTTAAGGTTTTTGAAGTAATAAAAAATTAATTAGATTTCTAGTTTTTTTTATGTGAAGCCTCAAAAAAATTATAGTGTATCTTTAAAAACAATATGCACAAGTTTTATTTTGTTAGTTCATCTATATATTAGTGTATAAACTACATTCAACTATTTTTTGACAGAAACTGAATTCATAAAACAATTAAAATTGAAAAGCGAGAATGCTTATCATAAACTTTTAGATGATTTTCAGCAGAAAGTATTTGGCACCTGTATTTCTTTTGTCCCTAACAAAGAAGATGCAGAAGATATTGCGCAAGAAGTTTTTGTAGAGGTTTTTAACTCTATTAATGGGTTTAAAGGAAAATCAAAATTAACTACCTGGATTTATAGAATTACTACAAATAAGTGCTTAGAATTCATCCGAAAGAAAAAGGCTAAAAAACGTTTTTCTTTCATGCAGTCTATCTCTAGTAATGAAATTCCGCTTGATAAAACTAACTATTTTACTGACATGAACCACCCAGGTATTATACTGGAAAATAAAGAACTCCATCGTACATTATTTAAAGCAATAAACAACTTACCTGAAAGCCAGTGTGTTGTTTTTACACTTCATAAAATAGATGGAAAAAGCTATCAGGAAATTGCAGAGATCACAAATAAAAGTTTGTCTTCTGTTGAGTCTGTCATGTTTAGAGCAAAAATAAATTTGCAGAAATTATTAAAATCCTATTATAAAAAAAAATACTAGCACAAGTTTGTTTAATTGTCTGCATCTAAATAATTAATATATGAAAACAAGTCCAGAAATAAACAGTAACGTTAAAGACACTTTACTTGCTGTCAAAACAATCAATACCGTAGAAGTCTCTCCGTTTTTTAAGGAAAGGGTGCTGCAACAAATTTTTAATATCCCTGAAGAAAAAGTAAGTACTAGCTGGACTTGGTTTACTCCAAAAATACAGTTTGCCACCCTAGCGTGTGTTCTTATTTTAAATATAATTGCACTCAACAATATTAAAGAAATAACCTACAATAAAAACGTTGATCAGTTTGCTAACTCTTATGGTTTATCAAAAAACACAACAACTTTAATCCTAAAATAGTTATGAAGAAGAATTTAATCTTATATCTTTTACTCTTTTTTTTAATCGTATTTAATGGTTTTTTTATCGTTAACTATATAGGAAATAGTGAACATAAAAAATCTGGAAGACCTCAAATGCCCGATATTTTTTTAATAAAAAAACTTAATTTTAATGATTCTCAAGTAGAAGAGTTTAAAAGAAAGTCTCAAGGGCACCATGAGACCATGACGCAGTACTCAAAAGACATTAAAGACCTAAAGGATCTACTTTTTAATAGTTTATCAGACAAAATTGACTCTAGCCTATCTATTGATTCGATCACTTCTTTAATAGGTAAAAAGGAGAAACAAAAGCAAGAAGAAGTGTTTCAACATTTTAAAATGATTGAAAGTATCTGTAAAGAAACTCAAAAAGAAACATTTAAAACTATTTTAAAAGACGCGTTGCATTCCAATCCGAATGAAAGATCATTTCGAAATAAAGGAAAAGATATACACAGAAGACCACCACCTAGAGATTTTTAATACTGAGGTCTTTTTTAGAATAAAAAACGTGTTTTTATCTAAAGATAAGACACCGGATTTTATGCATATAGTATTATAACAAATACAATGTGAACCAAAGGATTAAAACAAATACCACAAGAAATAAAAACAGTAACTAATTCTAATGAAACATATGCTATCTAAATCTATGAACCTTTATTTTTTTATGGCAATGTTCATATTTTCATTTCAAGTAGTTTTTTCTCAAAAAAATACTGAAAAATTAATTGTAAATATTGTTCCCATTTTCAATGGAGAATCTATCATAAAAGACACGTGGTATGTCACTCAATCAAAAGATTCAATTCAGCTATCGAAACTAAAATTTTATCTAACCAATTTTGTACTTATAGATAAAAAATCTTCTGCAGACACAATTAGAAAACAGCAACTAATTGATGTTTTTAAAAAAGAAACATTGTCTATAAAATTGTCTGATATAATTTATACCAATAATTATGTCTTAAATTTTGACATTGGTGTGGATAAAAAATTTAATACTTCCGGAGCAAATGCAGGAGATTTAGATCCTATAAATGGAATGTTTTGGTCATGGCAGAGTGGTTATATTAACTTTAAGATAGAAGGAAAAAGTCCGAGTTGTACTACACGAAAAAATAAGTTTCAATTTCATATTGGTGGTTACCAAAAACCTTATGCAACAATAAGAACTTTAGCATTTAATTTAGCTTCTACAAAAGAAGAGACACTTACAATACATCTAGAGGTTCATGCATTTTTTGAGTCTATCTATTTGGCATCTCAAAATCAAGTGATGATTCCTGGGAAGGAAGCCAGTTCAATTGCAAATTTACTTCCACAAATGTTTTCTATTCATGACTAGAATTACAAAACATATACTCTTTGGTTTTGGTCTATTTTTATGCTTCGGTTTTGTTGTTCTTAAGAATAAAAAGTTGCTGTTTGAATATCCAGAATATTGGCCTATTCCACATTATAATTTTTCAAAACTATCCATGTCTGAAAATGAATTTCAGCTAGGAAGACACTTATTTTATGATCCAATATTATCTAGAGATAACACTATCTCTTGTGCTTCTTGTCATACTCAAGCAACAGGTTTTGCGCATGTAGACCATGAGTTAAGCCACGGGATCGATGGAAGAATTGGAACACGAAATTCCATGACCATCATGAATTTAGCCTGGAACACATCATTTATGTGGGATGGTGGAGTCAATCACATAGAATTACAAGCCTTGGCACCTATCTCTAGTAAGAATGAAATGGATGATTCTCTAGAACATGTGGTTGAAAAACTGAATGCATCAAAAAAATACAGAACTCTTTTTTATAATGTTCATCATGATTCTGTCATTACCGGTCAGAAGACCTTATTAGCCATAACGCAATTTGTAGTGATGCTTACGACTTCTAATTCTAAATATGATAAATACATAAGAAAAGAAGTGGGTGGAGAATTTACTGAACAAGAAAAAAATGGGTTAAGCATATTTAGAAATAAGTGTGCCTCTTGCCATACTGAACCTCTTTTTACTAACAACCAGTTTGAAAATAATGGGTTAAAAATAGATCCTACTTTAAATGATTTTGGACGGCAACTGATCACAAATAATCCTGAAGATTCTTTAAAATTTAAGGTACCAACATTACGAAATATTCAATTTACAAAGCCCTATATGCACGATGGCCGTTTTGAAACCCTACAGGAAGTCATTAACCATTATACATCTGACATACAACACAGTAACACCTTAGCTAAGGTGCTAGAAAACAATATAGAATTAACTCATAGAGAAAAGGTAGACCTGCTTGTCTTTTTAAGAACACTTACTGATAAGGAGTTTTTATTTGATAAACGATTTACTTTCCCTTTTAAAAATAAACAACCACTTTAAACCTTATCATGATGAAAAAAAAATTGATACATTTTGTAATTCTATTTACTTTTATTAGCATTTCTAAAGCACAAACAGATGCTGGAATCTTATCGTGGATTCAAAACAATGATGGAACTACTGGCCGCCATTATATTGCAGGAAACTCTACACCCATAGAAGATGATGTTTTAGCCAATGTGCAATCTGTAGATTACTCAAATAATTGGGTCTATGTTACAGCAACAGGAATTCCCTCCTATATTACTGGACCATTTAATGACAATAATCCGTCTTTAGCAACGAATCAAAATGCCATCTATAGAATCTCATTAAATCCCTCACAAAATACAGGAACATCAACAAACACAAATGGAGGAAATATAGGTATCTTCATAAATGGTGTGTCTTTATTTGATTATAGAGATGGCGTAGCTTGGGATAACAATAATAATAGACTTTGTGGTGGCCCTGGAAACCCTAATTGTGCTGGAGGTCCAATGGCGACACAAAATTGGAATAGAGATGCTATCCCTGCAGAAATGGGTGGTTTTGATTGTGCAAAAGCACATCCTGCTATGGGTAATTATCACCATCACCAAAATCCAAGTGCATTTAACTTAGATTTATTGGTGGTATCTGATGTATGTGATACCTATCCTGCAGATGGTTTATACGTAATAGACATAGATAATCATTCTCCTTTGATTGGTTTTGCTTATGATGGTTTTCCTATCTATGGTGCATATGCTTTTGAAAATACTGACGGAACAGGTGGAATTGTAAGGATGAAATCTAGTTATTCATTACGGAATATAACAGTTCGTGTAAATGGCCCGGATGTAGGGCAAGTTTTTACCATTCCAAACGGCCCAAACGCTGGAAATCAAGAAGTCATGGATTTAGGATATTTTAGAGAGGATTATGAATATCTCTCTAATACAAATTCAGACTATCTAGATGAACACAATGGACGTTTTGCTGTTACTCCAGAATACCCATCTGGTACCTATGCGTATTATGCGACCGTAGATACAAATCACAACTCGGCCTATCCTTATGCTGTTGGTCCAACATTCTATGGAAATGTAACAGGATCAAAAGTTAATTCAATAAATGAAACTACAACCAATTATGATTCCACCTTGGGTCTAGGTGATTTTGATGAAAATAGCTTTAACTTAAAAGTATATCCTAATCCAGCACAAGACTTTATTGCAATTCAGTCTAATTTATTAAACAAAAAGCTAAAATTAGAATTGTTTAATGAATTAGGACAAGTGGTTTTAAAAAGCGAAATATTACCCGCAAGTACCTTAAGTATTATGGAAACACATACATTGTATAATGGTCTCTATTTTTTAAAAGTATCTGATCATAAAAATGCCAAGAGTTACAAAATTATTATAAAGAAATAAAAGAGCATAAAACGATTTAATTCGAAAAAAAAGTCTGCTCCACCCCCTTCTTTCAATAAAAACCCTCCAAAATAATTAGTTATTTTTGGAGGGTTTTAATCTGAATTATTTTGGTTTTGAGTGAATTCTCTTGGGCTCTTGCCATGGTTTTGCATTCTTAATTTGTCTTCCTAGACCTCTAGGAAGACTTTGAGCATCCACTACTCTAGTAGCTAAAATATTTATTAGAGAATCTTTAACCTTTTGATACTCAATACGAGTAGCAAGATTAGTAAGTTCAGCTTTATCAAAATTATGATCATATAATTCATAACTAAGAATACCTTGGCTTTTCCATTGACTTAATCGATACCGGTCTGTTTTAATTGAATAGCCCTGTGCTAATCCATTTTCTGTAGTTACCTGTAGTTCAGATAAGGCACTTTCACGAACTCGATGCTGAGTATTTTTTAGCATGGGAACAAGACTTTTTCCTTTTACAAATTTTGGTGTATTCATAGTAACTAAATCCATCATTGTTGGATAAAGGTCTACCAATTCAACAGGTGCGTCTTCTATTTTTTTATTTTTAAGAACTCCAGGACCAGCAATAATTAAAGGAACTCGAGTAGCATCTTCAAACAGAGTTTGTTTTTGCCAATGACCATGCTCACCTAAGTGATATCCGTGATCTGAAGTGAAGACAACAATGGTGTTTTTATCCAACCCTGTTTCTTTTAATTTATCTAAAACACGTCCAATCTGCGCATCCATAAAACTTGTGGTTGCATAATAGGCTCTTTTTATTGTCTTTGCTAATTCCTGATCTAAATACACTTGTTCTTTTTTTGATCGTACAGAAATAGCTGCAGGTTTAGGAATAGTTTGTAAATATTCATCTGAGCTTTCAGGTACTTGAAAATCAGCCAAATCGTATAAATCAAAATACTTTTTAGGAGCTACAAAAGGAACGTGCGGACGATAAAGGCCAAAAGCTAAAAAGAAGTTTTCTCCACTTTTAGCAAATTCATCAAGAAAACCCACAGCAGCTGTAGCACCAATACCATCGGTTTGTTCTTCGTCTTTTCCATCAGATTCTAACCAACTTAAAGTTCCACCATCTAATTTTGGCTTTAAGGTTTTTATTTTATGTTCTTCTTTTTTATCTCGTCCGTAAGGATTTACAGTTCTATCCCATGTAAAGGAATCATCATGCCCAGCTGTTCCAATGTCTCTCGGATTATGGTAGTGATAAATTTTACCTACTCTTACCGAATGATAATTTTCCCTCCTAAACTTTTGACCTATTGTAACTACATCTGGAATAGTTTGCCTAACATAGAGTCTTAATTTCTTTGATTTTGTTTGATCAGGATACAAACCAGTCATTAAAGAAACTCTTGAAGGTCCACACAATGGATATTGGACATGAGCATTTCCGAAAACAACACCCTCTTTTGCTAATTGATCAAGGTTTGGAGTTTGAACAATAGAATCACCATAAGCACCAATAGCACAATTTAAATCATCTGCGATGATAAATAAAATATTCATTTTTAATGGCTTTTCCAAAGATGTTGAAGCTGTTAAAGTGAGAAAAAGCAGCAGCGTGTATGTATATTTTAGTGTCTTCATTATATAATATTTTAAATTTAATTATCCATTTAATACCTGATAATTTAGAGGTAGTTAAAGATTAGTTTATTGTTAAATTTTTATAAGTTTTGTGTAATATTGGTTTACTTTAACGATGTAAATACCTTTTTTTAAGTTTGAAACATCAATATATCCATCAGATAATTCTGTTTCAACAAATACGCCAGTTACAGTGTAAATCCCAAAGGTCTTAATTTTATCTTTAATTAAAATCTTAATTTTATCTGAAGTAGGATTTGGGAAAATCTTCAATTTAACTTTTGAAAGGTTTATATATTCGTCAGTAGAAAGTGAAGTTTCAAATGGAATACATGAAAATATATAATTATTATCTACATCGCTATTATCTAAATTATCTTGACCAATTTGGTTAGAGGCAGAAATAGAAGCAGTTGACTCATAATTCTTATAAAACTGACCAATCTCTGTAAGGTTCATTGATACGTCATAAAAATCAGCAGTTCCTGCGGTATTATTACCTGTCGGTAAAGGTTCAAACCATGCGTATCGTTCTATGTACTCTAAATTTTCTAGATACGGAATCGCTAACTGCATGAATTCACGGTTTACTTCTTCAGTTCTGTATTTGTTTGCATTGAATTCTGTGATCCAAATTGGAAGACCATACAGGTTATATACCTGCTCTAAATAATTTTTAAAACGGTTAAAAATAGTATTCGCATTTCCATTTGGTGAGTTCTGAGGATCTGAATCCCAGTCATACCAATGCAGTGCAATAACATCTATTCTAATATCATTTTGAATAGCTAGTTGATTAAATGTATTTAGCCAGCTTAATGCGGCATCTTGTCTACATGCCGGAGACACAAGGCGTAGTCCAGTTTTCATTAAGTTTTCATACACAGTCACTGCAGTAGTAACGTCACACAAATTATTATACTGGCCGGATTGTCCGTTGCAATCATCTGGCTCATTAAATGCCATTACATGAGTGGATTTATATTTAGATTGATATATCTCAATGTCAGTAGGTTCATTAGCTCCTCCAAAACCCCAAGACATTGGTGCGTATTCTCTTTGAAGGTCCGATTCACCTTGATTATTCCATCTGTAGAACCAAGTATTGTCTATTCCTTGAATATCCCCACCTGTTCCTTTTTTTGAGACCCAATTCCAAGGAACTAATCTTATGAAGGATACCTTATTAGATAAAAAATCTGGTAATGACATTAATTCTAAATCTTCTTCAGATGCAATATATACTTTACTTTTCCCTGTACCGTCGGCATTTGAAGCCAATGTAAGCATATAGCCTTTTTTTAAGTGAAAGGACTTAATATTGTTGTTTAATTGATTTGGAATTGATGAACCACTATACACTTGATCAATTGCAATGATAGCAGATGTACCCGTGCTATTTTCACCTGAGTAAATAGTCAAGGGTGTTGAAGCTAGATTTTGAGTTCTTATTACGGCTCCATTGTCATAGTAATTATCAAAACGGATATTGGTAGGGTAATCAGCAATATCTTCAAAAACAAAGAGGTGTGAAGAATAATTATCTAAGACTTGAATTGGATCAACATTTTCTAAACGCAACCAACTAGAATCAGATTCTAAATAGACATTAACATCATTTAATAGTGGTTCAGAATCACTTAAATGTACATAGGAGTTTTCATTTAATAGTATCGTTCCACCTGAAAAACTTTTTGCTTCAAGAGTTCCATTGGATATACTTAGTATACTAGCGGGAGCCAATAAAATTGCTCTATTTTGAAATGGATAAACAGTAGTGCCATTTAGTATGATATCATCAAAAACTATAGATCCAGAACTAAATTGGAATTTAACAGTTCGGTTAAAACTTACACTATTTACACTAATTGTGTTTGCCCCCAAAGAAAGCTCTTGGGGATTTCCATAATCCCAATTTCCGTTGGCTACTGTCTTAACTATTCGATAGTTTGCCCCTTCAGAAGGTAAACTAATAACATTAATTATAAACGTTTGAGCTTCTTGATTCGTAGGGTTATTACTTGTTGTAGCAATGAAAACATAGGGCCAAGTTACATTGTTTGGTTGCTGGCTAAACAGTTCGGGTGTTTGTGAGGTAATATCTGTTACTTCAATAGAAGTTGTTTTGACTTCACATGTTAGAAAAAGATTAAAATCTATGGGTTGAGAGGGATTAATAGTCCCGTTTGCAGGAGGTAACTCTGATACAACATCTATCCAATTAGCTTCTTGAAAGAAATCTGTACCATCTCCATCGCCTGTCCAATAATACTCTTGAGCTAATAAAACATGCGAAACTATTAAAAATAAAAACAGTATAAATTTTTTACCGATATAGGTCACCTAATATTAATTTAATAAAAATCTTGGTTGTAAATTAATGATTTATTTTTAAGCCTAATAAAGTATGAACTTTAATTTTTTAATTTTTTATCGCGAATATTAGATTTTTTTGAGTCAATTTTCGTGGTGTTTTTTACCACATTTTTATTCAACTGTTGTACAATTTTATTAAATAACTCTTTTTCCTTTCCTGAAAACATACTTGTTATTTTTTTTTAGATTCCAATCCTCCAAAGTCTGTATCAGAAATATGTCTTAATTCCTCTAAAGAAAGTTTATTCCCATAATTCTCTTTTAATTTATACAGTTCTTTTTTTAACTCTTTAATAAGTTCTGAGTTTGCTTCTATATTTATTAAATTACTCATCTCATTGGGATCGTTTTTTAAATCATATAGTTCCCAAACATCAATATTATAATAAAAATGGATTAATTTATATCGTTTATTTCTTATTCCATAATGAGGTTGGACACGATGGTAGTAGGGATATTCGTAATAATGGTAATACATTGACTGCCGCCAATCTTCAGAATTTTCTCCCTTAAGATTGTTAAAAAAACTTTTTCCTTGTACTTGCTCAGGAATTGTAATTCCTGCCATGTCTAATAAGGTTGGAGCAAAATCTATATTTGAAACGATATCATCTACAACTATTCCTGGCTTAATTTTTCCAGGATACCGTATAACAAAAGGCATTTTCAAAGACTCTTCATACATAAAACGCTTGTCAAAAAAACCATGTTCACCCAAAAAGAATCCTTGATCTGAAGCATAAATTACAATCGTATTCTCCTCCAATCCGTTGTCCTTTAAATAGGCTAATACTCTACCTATATTATCATCTACAGATTTAATAGTCGCTAAATAATCTTTAATATATTTTTGATATTTCCATTCACGGACTTCTTGTGGACTTAAATTTTCATCAGGAGTTACTATTTCGTTGGGTTTAAATCCAAATTGACTCCATTTCCTTCGATCACTTTTTGATAGAGAGTCTGGAGGTGTCATTTTCATATCTTGTCTACTGAAATAATCCATGGTCATTTCAGTATCACCAGCCGTTAATTCTCTGCCTTGATGCGTATCATTAAAAGTTGATGGATAAGGCATTTCTTGATCTTCCCATAAATTTTCATATTTAGTATCTGGTGCCCATTGACGATGTGGAGCTTTATATTGTAGTAAGAGACAAAAAGGCTCTTTATTATTTCTGGAGTTTAACCAATCTAACGCAAAATCAGTTGTTAAATTTGTTGCATATCCCTTTTCTTTTCTTTTCTCGCCATTGTCATTGTATACAGGATGCCAGTAAAGACCTTGTTCACCTCTAGATATGTGATATTTGTAGTAATCAAAACCAACGGGTTCTGATGCTAAATGCCATTTCCCTACTAAGGCTGTTTGATACCCTGCATCTTTTAAAGCTTGCGGATATGTCCATTGTTTATTATTGAAAACTCCTCCTTTGTAATTTTTGTAATACCCATTAACATGGCTATATTTTCCAGTTAAAATAGCTGCCCTACTAGGACCACAAATAGCATTTGTACACAACACATTTTTAAGTAATGCTCCTTCATTTGCAATACGATCTATATTTGGTGTTGGTGCCAATTCTTTAAAAATACCACCATAAGCAGATATCGCATTGGTTGCATGGTCATCTGAAAAAATAAATAGGATGTTAGGTGATTTTTTAGAATCAATCTCTTTTTGACAATAACCCTTTAAGGTTGTCAAAAAAAATAGCAGAAAGAATAGCTTGTTGAGAGAATACACAAATTGAATTTTAAAAACATTAAAAAGCTGATAAAATCAAAAATTAGATGTATTTGATTTTATCAGCTTTTATTTAATATTTTAACTATTGTTTGATAATTTTTTTAGAAAAAATAGTACCATTATCGATCTTGATTAAATGAATACCAGATGATAGTTCTGAAATATCAATTTGATTGGTGTTTAAAAATTCTTTTTCTAAAGCTCCTAATATTGAATATACTTTTATAGAATTGATATTTTCAACACCATTAATAGATATAATACCTGATGCAGGATTTGGATAAATTGAGAATGAGTCAGAGTTAAAATCTTCTAACCCTAATACATTTTGACTATTAAGTGTCAATGAATCAAAACATATATCTCCACTACTAAATTGGAATTTAACCGCTCGGTTAAAAGTCACTGCAGCAACATTAAGTGTATTTTCCCCCATAGTTAGGGCGACTGAAGAACCAAAGGAACCACTTCCGTTAGCAGTAGTTTTATATACTCGATAACTTGCTCCGTCTGGTAAATTAGTAATATTAATTACTAATGTTTGAGAAAGGCTACTAACTGCAGCACCATCAGCTGTTGTAGCAGCTATAAATACGAATGGCCAATTTGAATTGGTTGTTGTATTAAACAAACCTGATACTCCAATCTGTTCATTGCCAGATTCGCAACTGAAAGAATCTCCGTAAAGAACTGTACCATTAAGCGAAAGTGAGTCAAACTCAATTACTCCACCACCAGAAAACTGAAATTTAACCGCTCGGTTAAAAGTCACTGCAGCAACAGTAAGTATATTTTCCCCGATAGTTAGGTCGATTCCATTAGAGAAGGAATTACCTCCAGAAGCAGTAGTTTTATATACTCGATAAGTTGATCCGTCTGGTAAACTAGTAATATTAATTACTAATGTTTGAGCAGCGCTACTAACTGCAACACCATCAGATGTTGTGGTGGCTGTAATTACATGTGTCCAAGTTGCATTGTTTGTTGTACTAAACAAATCTGAATCACCGATAGATATTGATTGAGCACTTATAGCGCTCGTAAAAAGTATAAATATAAAATATGTAATTTTTTTAATCATAATATTCTGTTTTTAGTTGTTTAGTTTTTTGTTTTTTGTTTTTAATTTTGTCCTATTTCTCTTTTGTAATCTCCCCATTGTTGAATCTTATCTTTACCAAGGGCTTTTATTAATTTTCCATGTAATTTATTGAATACCTTTTTTAATTCAACTTTTTTTATTTCTGGATCAACCTGATATTTATCTCTAATAATTGCTACCTGCTGAAAACGTTCTAATTGAATTTCATAAATTTTAGACTGTTCTTCTTTTGTTAAAGAGAGAGCTTTTGTCATCTTTTCTGTTAAGGCGATCGCTCTTTTTTCTGAATCAACTTGAGCAAAAGTATTCAGAGATAAAATTGTTAAGAATATTGATAAAATAGTTTTCTTCATTAATACTATATTATTTTTTTATAAAAATAAATAGACAATGACAACTAATGGTTTAAAATTTGTTCAGAAAGTTTCATTAATTAACCAATCTATATGTTTCATGTGCTTCTGAGACTTAGTGATACGAATTAAATATTTCAATGGGTTTATTTTTCCAACTGATTCCGGGTTGCCATTTAGGTGCTTTCACTTTACTCAAATAACTGTCCAAGAGAATTTCTAGCTCTAAAACTTTTTCAGGTAGAAAATCCACCAAATTACTATTTTCAGCGATGTCGTTTACAACATCAAATAGCATCAATTGATTATTGTTATAAAACTTTATCAGTTTAAAATTATCTACAATAATTGCAGAATGCGCTCTTTTGATAGCGATTCCATTTTCATAAGGAACATGAAATATCAATCCTTCAGAAAAACGTTTTATATTTCCTTTTCCATCATTAGCGAGTATGTTTTTCAAAC
The DNA here is from genome assembly GCA_964485155.1 of uncultured Flavobacterium sp. Lineage (GTDB taxonomy): Bacteria > Bacteroidota > Bacteroidia > Flavobacteriales > Flavobacteriaceae > Polaribacter. Next base: position 1,102 of record CAZAIL010000034.1, on the reverse strand, counting down.
TACCTCCATCTAAATTATCTTTTAATGGTAATTTATAGCCAGCTATATCAGCAATGGTTGGTAATAAATCAGAAAAGGTAATTGGAATTTTAGATTCTATTCCTGCCTTAATTTTAGGTCCGGAAATCACAAAAGGAACTCTAATACCACCTTCCATAGCGTCCCATTTTCCTCTACTAAGCGGAAAATTAGAACCCTTCTTATAAAACCGTCTAGGAGGCATTACAGGAACAGCACCGTTATCTGAGGTATAGATGATATACGTATCTCCTTCTAAACCTAATTCTTTAACACGGTCTAATAACAACCCAACACCTGTATCTAAATCCTCAGTCATCGCTGCAAAACCCTCGTGATTTTGATACTTACCCTTTACTTTATTTTTATATTTTTCTAATGTTTCTTTTCGGAGCATAATATCTGAATGAACCGCATAATGTGAAATCTGTAAGAAGAAAGGTTCTTTTGATTTTGCTTTTCTTTCAATAAAATTAATAGCCTTTTTGGTGGTACTAAATATTTTTTTAGGATCTTCTCTTATATTGTTTTTCCATTGATTTTTATTAGATTTAAAATCAAATCCTCCATCTTTATTACCAGTAATTCCATCACTTTCATCATACCCAAGAATAGACGGATCTACATCGATACCCCATTTGCCAAAATGGGCTGTTTTATAATTAGAGTTTATATTTTTTAAAAGCTTCGGAATTGTATAAGAAGTTTCGTGTTGAATATGATTGGTATTCATCCCTACTCTAATCATTTTAAGTCTAGCAGGTGTTTGTCCAAACTGAATACTATATCGAGAGGGAGAGCAGACTGGGGCACTAGCGTAGGCGTAAGAAAAACGCATACCTCGTTTTGCAAATTCTTCAAGGTTAGGAGTATGATGGTAATCACTTTTTGAATAAATTTCTTCATCCATCATTTGCACTGAAGTTCCATTCCAACCTTGATCATCAGTTAAGATTAGAATAAAATTCGGAGCTTTTTCTCTTATAACTACTTTGGTGGGTTTACAGCTAAAATAAAGTAGTCCAATCAAACATATAATGGTAACTAATTTGTGACTATTTTTCATTTATCAATTTTAATTAAA
>CAZAIL010000033.1:14285-18230 GCA_964485155.1 uncultured Flavobacterium sp. | reverse complement strand
CCTTCTCTTTCTTTTTCCATTTTTTAGGAGAAATAATATACTTTCCAGGAAATTTATTTAAATGAGGGTAGAACTTCATGTTCTCTGGAATATTATCATGAAGATCTAAAACTGTTTTTAATTTATATTTTTGATTTACTTTAAAGACAGTTTCTGCAATTCTAATATCATGAATATGTAAAGATTCAATATTATTACTTCTAATAAAATGATCAATTTTTGGTTTCATAATCATTCTATAAAAAGGAAAATCATATGATAGAGCTGAAAGTTTATAGCTCAATTTTGTGTATTTATATCTTCTTATGTGGATACCTTTAATTATTTCTTGTGTTTTTTCTTCTCCATAAGTCACACAAAACAAGAATAATTCATGACCAGAATTAACGAGTGTAATTGCTTCATTTTCTACCCTTGGATCTGGAGGAAAAACATCATCTAAAATCATTCCAATTTTCATAATTTAATTACACTGGATTTCACATGATTTATTTCTAAATTAAGTTCTGTTTTAACCATAAATTATAACTATTCAAATGTATGCATTAAAGATAAAAATAGTGACTCTGATATTAAAAAAAATAAAGGCTTAATTTATTTTAACTCTAAATAACACACAGCATTTGAATTTTTATTGATAAGTTTGCTAAAAATCATTGTCATAGTAAAATCTTATAAGTCTTTAGATTATCATATTTTTACTATCCAAATTCCTATAAATTGTTATAAGTGTCAAAGAAAAAGAAATGAATATTAAAAATAGCCTAAAGCTACTGGCTTTTTTACTTACAATACAGACATTCGGACAAATAAGTGATAAAGATCTGGAAAACCAAAGTAAAGCAGCATATTATTCTCACACAAATTTAGATAGTCTTTTCAAGATTTCAAGGATCTTAGAAAAATCTAGTAACAGCTGCATACGTTATAATGGAAAAACTAATGTTGCCTCGGCCTATTATAAATCAGGAAATTTTAAAAAATCAGAGGAGATTTCACTTAAAGTATTGTTTGAATTAAAAGGTGCTACTACTACTTGTGATAAAAACAACAAATTTAATGCACTAACACGTTTATTTTGGATAAAAAATAGCGAGAGAAAGTTTAATGAAGCAATTAAATATTTAAATCAAAGAAGAGAACTTCTAGAAAGTTATTCTGATAGAGATGATAAATATTTAACAAAAAAAATAAAGACAAAAACAAATCTTGCATTGGTGAAAAATAATTTGGGTTTTCACAGGGAGGCAATTGAGTTAGCAAAACAAGCAATAATAGAATATTCTCAAATAAAAAATGAATTTAGCTTCATACATAACTATCCTCTTAAAATTAATAGATCTAGCACATACAATATCATAGGAGACTCATATTTTAGATTAAATTCCTATAGTCAAAACTCAAAACATCTAGATTCTTGTTTGATTAATTACAAGAAGGCTTTTCTTATAACAGAAAAGTTTTATCCAAAACATAAAAATTCTAAAAGTTTATATAATTTAAGAATTGCACGTGTTTTAATTAAAAAAGGACAATTTATAGAGGCTCTTAAAAAAGTTAATAACTGTGATTTGTTAGACAAATCTCAAGACTTCAACTTTTTAAAATCATTAATTTTTAAAAAATTAAAAAAGATTGATTCTTCTTTGTATTATTCATATGAATTTTTAAAATTCAAAAATAAAAGTCCAGATACTCAAAAAAGTAAAATTGTTGTATACAATATTTTAGCTGATCTGTATAATGAAAGGAATAAAATAGATAGTGCCTTTAAATACTCTAAATTAGCAATGGGTATGTTAAAAGAGTTTAATGAAAATAAATCAAATGCTCACAAAATCCATCATCTATATGGTTTTAATAAAATAAAAAAAGTAAATAATTACATCATAAAAAATGAGTTCAACAAAAGAAAACAGTTAATCATACTATTTCTTTTAATAATTTTTTCTGGTTTAATTTTTGGTTATTTTTTCTTAAAAAGAAAGAAAGAAAAATATGATTACCTAGGACCTACCACAAAGAAAGAATATTCTATAAATATAGAAATAGAAGAAATGGTATTAAAAAATCTTAAAGAGTTTGAACTTTCAAAAGATTATTTAGATAGTACCTTTAGCATTCATCAATTAGCTAAAAACTTAAATACCAATACATCATACCTTTCCTCTATTATCAATGAAAAAAAAGAAAAAACCTACAAACAATATATTACTGAATTACGAATTAATTATTTAATTAAAATTTTAACTACTAATTCTAAATTTAGAAAGTATACTGTTAAGGCTCTTGGAGAAGAAATTGGGTATACAAATGGGTCTTCTTTCTCCAGATCTTTTAGAAACTATTTAGGAAAAACTCCTAAAGACTATATTAATTCATTGAAAAAGTAATGCTTTTTTATTTGATCTAATATATAGTTTATAACTAAAAAAAGTTGACTAACATAGTCAACTTTTTTCTTAGATAGTGTTATAATTCTCTTTAATAAGCAAACTCAAATCTATGGTTCTCTGTAGTATTAAAAAAAATAACTATGAAACTATTTAGGAAAAGTGATAAGTTCTTCCAAATATGATTAATCTTTGTTACTACTCAAAAAAAGATTTTAGAAGTAAATAATCTTTAATTATAATTATCAAATCTTCGAATTGAAATAACAAATCATATAATAATAATTCTAGTATATATAAAAAACTAACTTTAAAAAAATAACATAAAAAAACCTCGAGCCTAAACTCGAGGAAATTTAATAAATCTACCCCCTAAAATAAGATTTATTTACGTAGAGTTAACTTGTAATAAAACTAATATAAATCTACGTTACAAAAATAGTTTATTTAATTAAGTTTATAAAATTTACTATCATTCTCTTTAGGAAAAGCATAGTATTGTATAGTTAAAATATCTATTGTTTTTTATTCTTAAAAAAAAACCACCCCAGTGGAATTAACACTAAAAGAGCATAAGAAATTAAAGAAATAGTACTTCCTGTTTGAATTACTTTCGGCTCAAATTTAAATTCTATTAAATGTCTTCCAGTAGGAATTTCCATTCCTCTTAACACATAATTAACACTTATATGAGGCTTAAATTCACCATCAATGTAGGCATTCCAACCTTCTTTATAATAAATTTCTGAAAATACTGCAAATTCGTCTTGATTTGAGAAAGATTCGTAAGTTAGAGCATTCAATGAATATTCCGTAAGTTTTATGGTAGCTGTAGTATCTATATTGTATTTTACAGAATCTTCAAATCCGTAAGGATTATAATCTCTAAGTATCGCAACTTCTTTAGTATTTAAACTATCTAAGGCTTTTATTTCTTCATTTGCAGTTTGTACGTATCTAATCTTATTCACAAACCAAGCATTTCCATTTGCAGTAGGGTTTTTCTGAACTAGCTCTTTACCTCCATCTCCTGATACAATAAAATATTTCACATTTAGCATATTATAAACCTGCATATTTTGTTTTGCTAACTGAAATTCAATTAGGTCTTGATATCTCCCCATTTTAGCAGCATGATATCCTCCAATAGATTTATGAAAATAAGAGGTTCTTCCATCTTGAAAAGGGTCTCCTGTAAAATTAGCTACTCTATAATGACTTTTATCTTTTAGTATTTGTAAATCTGCAGCAGTTGCATTAAAAGGTTTATCTATTTTTCTAGCCTGTCTAAAGTCATCTTTATTTACATATCTAAGATTCACCGGAACTAAATCAAATAGAATTAGCAATGCAAATCCAATAATTGCGTTGGTTTTATTTAGTTGTTCCTTTATAAATAACCAAAGGATTCCAAAACTTAGACTAATTAATACTAAAGATCTAAAACTATCTGTATATAACATAGATTGTCTATCTGCTTTTACAGCATCTAGCAAACCTTCATATTGTGCATAACTGGCATCTCTTAATCCTTCAAACGGTGAAAAAATAA
>CAZAIL010000033.1:0-14185 GCA_964485155.1 uncultured Flavobacterium sp. | reverse complement strand
CCTTCATATTGTGCATAACTGGCATCTCTTAATCCTTCAAACGGTGAAAAAATAACGGCATAAAACAATCCGAAAATCACCAATCCAACACTAACATACAGTGCTTTTATTAATGCTTCTTGTTTATTTTTTGTAGCTACCTTTAATGAGAAAAATTCTTTGATAGCTAAAATCCCTAACAGAGGAACACATAATTCTGCAATTACCTGAAAAGAAGAAACGGCCCTAAACTTATCATATAAGGGAACATAATCAATAAATAGATTTGTTAAAAAATCAAAGTTTCTACCCCAACTCATTAGTATTGCAAAAACTATTGATGCAACTAACCAATACTTAAATTTACCTTTTACTAAGAAAACCCCTAGAAAGAAAAGGAATAAAATAACGGCTCCAATATAAGCAGGTGCTTCAACAATTAATTGATCTCCCCAGTAGGTATAAACTTGTTTGACAAAACCGTTGGCCTGCTTAGGTCCAGCAATAGACGAAACATGTTCATAAGTATTAGAGTTCTTACTTAATTTCTCTACAGTTCCTCCACCCATATATCTTGGAACTAATAAGTTAAAAGTTTCTGAGATTCCATAACTAAATTGTGTGATATAATCTTTAGACAAACCAGAAGTAACTTCTTTTTTTGTTCCATCAGAATTAATAGTTAATGCTGCATTTCCTCGTGTGCTTACGTCTGAATATTCTTTGGTAGCCATTAATCTTGTAGAATTAACACCTACGGCTAACAACATCGCTATAATAATCATAGCTGTTTGGGTGGTAAACTGTCCTATTTTCTTTTTCTGAAGAGCATCAATGAATTCAATAACTCCCAAAATGAAGATAGCAAATAGCAAATAATAAGTCATTTGAGGGTGATTTGCTTTAATTTCTAAAGCAGTTGCAAATGCTGTAACGGTAAACCCTAGCAGATAGCGCTTCTTAAAAACCCATATAATACCTGCTAAAACCATAGGCATATAGGCAATTGCATGCGCTTTTGAATTATGTCCTGCACCAAAGATGATAATGAGATAGGTAGAAAAACCAAAAGCTAAAGAACCCACTATGGCTAATTTCCAATCTACCTTAAAAGCTAGTAGTAAAATATAGAACCCTAAGAAGTACAGAAATAAATAATCTGCTGGCCTAGGAAGAAAACGAATTAAACGATCTAAATCTGTAAGATAATCGTTGGGGAAATAAGTTCCTATTTGATAAGTAGGCATTCCGCTAAAAGCACTTTCTGCCCAATAAGGCTCTTCTCCCGTTACCTGTCTAAAATCGTTTACTTCTTTAGCCATTCCAATATGCTGAGTAATATCAGATTGGGTTAATTTTTCTCCTTTTAAGACAGGATGAAAATATAACAGAGCAGCAATTATAAAAACAAATAGCGAAACTAAATGAGGTAAGATTTTTTGTAAATTCATATTAATCTATTTCTTCAAAATCTACATATTCTCCAACAGAATTATTTCCTTGATTCTTAGAGCTAGGGTTCTTATCTATAATCGTCTCACCTTCTTTGGTGGATGAATCTTCTCTTTGTTGATTTTGATCGGTGTATTTCTTCTGGGCTTTTGCCTGCATGTTTCCTACAGCTTTTTTTATGAGAAGAGGACCAAATATTCTTACTAAAAAACGAAAAGCATAGTATACAAATATAAAAATCAGAAGTGTTCTAAATAAACCCATTAATTCTGCTTGTTGCATGTTCAAATTAAATTAAAAACCAAAAGTAACAATTTGCGGATAATTGATACGTTAATAGAATACAAAATTTAACAGTCTTAAAAAAGTATTTATTGCATTTGATGAGTCCTATTTTTAGAGTATGTTTGTGTAAAAGCCAAAAAAATTGAAATTTTTTAAAGGAATTTATTTAATCCCTAAACTCCAAAAATTATGGATTGTATGCTTAATGCTATTAAGTCAATCCATTCTAGCTCAATATACAAATGTTATCAATGCAAACAGACCAGGTTTTTCAGAAAGTCCTTATAGTGTTGGTTCTGGTGTTTATCAGTTAGAAACAAGTGTCTTTTATCGAGAAACAAAAATACATCCAACATTTTCAAGACCTCAATCAAAAGGAGTAAATTTTTTATTTAGAACTAGTTTTTTTAATGAAAAGTTAGAATTAAATTTGAATTTTGTAGAACAAAGAAAACAAGTGTCATTTCAAAATATTTTTGATTCAAGTTACTTTAAAACAGGTTTTAGTAAATTATCAATTGGTGCAAAGTATTTAGTTTATGAACAAAAATACACAGATAAATCAAAAGAAATAAGAAGCTGGGTAGCACGCAATAGTTTTGATTACAAGAGACTAATACCTTCAATTGCAGTTTATGTTGGTGTTAATACGGGAATTTATAAAGCAAGTAGTTTTTATCCTAAAGCTGGAATATTGCTACAGAATGATCTTAGCTATAATTTTAATATTATCACAAATATATACTATGATTTAATAGGAACTGAGCTTCCAGAATTCTCATACATCATTACGGCTACCTATAGTTTTAGTGAAAGGTGGTCTACTTTTATAGAAAATCAAACAATGCTAGATAAATACCAGTTTCAATCTAGTATAGGAACAGGGTTTGCTTTCTTATATAATAAAAACATACAATTAAATAGTTCTTTACGATTGTTAGCAAATCCAAATTATTCAGGTTATTATACATCAATTGGTGCTTCTTACAGATTTGACAGACACGTTGATAAAGCTACTAATTTAGATAAAAATAGAAATCAATTAAAAGATAAAAAAAGTTTTTCAAGAAGAGTAAAAGGTTTTTTTGGTAAATTATTTAATAATGTTACCAATGTCTTCACTAAAAAAGGTAAAAGAAAATCTAAGTTAAAAACACAAACTGTTGAATCTATTAAAAAGAACACAGCCATAAATCAAAACAAAATCAATAATACCAGTCTACAGGGAAGACCTTTAAGAGTAAAACCAAAACGAACACGAGTAAAACCAACAAAAATAAAACCAACAAAAGATAAGACTAAAAAAGGTTTTATGGGTATCTTTAAGGGGAAATCTACTGATAAAGATGAACCTGAAAAAGATAGTGAGAAAGGACCTAAAGAACTAGAACGAGAAATTAAAAAACTAGAACGAGAAATCAAAAAAGATGATGCTAAAAATGACAAGAAAAAGAAAAAAGAAAAGAAAAAACTAGAAAAAGAAAAAAGAAAAAAAGAAGCAAAAAATAAGAAAAAAGAAAATAATGATGATGATGATGATGATGATGATGATGATGATGATGATGATGATGGAAATTGAATTTAAAACAATACAATACATAATTTAGTTTCATGGTTACGCTAAAAGAGATGACTACAGAAAAGGAAATGAAGAAATTTGTAAAATTTCCTTTCTCTATATATCAGAACAACGTTTATTGGGTTCCTCCAATAATTAAAGAAGAGCTAGAGGTTCTTAATAAAAAGCACAATCCTGCTTTTGAAAATGCTGAAGCACGTTTTTTTATTGCTATAAAAAATGGTGAAACTGTCGGCCGCATTGCTGCCATTATTAACTGGCACGAGGTAAACAATCAACAAATTAAAAAAATGCGTTTTGGTTGGTATGATGTAATTGATGACATCGAAGTTTCTAACATACTTATTAAAAAGGTAAAAGAAATTGGAAAAGAAAATGACTTAGTTTACATAGAAGGACCTGTTGGCTTTTCTAACCTTGACAAAGTGGGTGTTTTAACGGAAGGTTTTAAACATATTGGCACCATGGTTACATGGTATTCTCTTCCTTACTACAAGGAGCATTTAGAGCAATTAGGTTTAATAAAAGAGAAAGAGTACCTAGAGAATAAATTTAAATTGTCAAATGTAGATGGTCCATATTATGAAAGAATATCAAAGTTAATTCAACATAGATATAAACTTAGATCTTTAAATTTTTCAAAGACAAAAGACATCATGCCTTTTGTGGGTGAAATGTTTGAATTATTTAACAAAACCTATGTTACATTGTCATCTTATGTTCCTATTTCAGATAATCAAATTAATTATTTTAAAAAGAAATATATCAGTTTTATCAATCCAGAATTTATAAAATTTGTAATTGATGAACAAGGAAAACTTGTTGCTTTTGGGATTATGATGCCATCTTTTTCTCAAGCACTTCAAAAAGCAAAAGGTAAATTATTTCCCTTTGGCATTTTTCATCTTTTAAAAGCTAGAAAAAATGCAAAAACAGTAACATCTTATTTAATTGGTGTAGATCCAGCATATCAAAACAAAGGAATAACTGCAATTATTTTTAGCGAGTTTACAAAAAGTTTTAATGCATTAGGCGTAGAAACAATCATTAGAACTCCAGAATTGGAAGACAATATTGCCATACATCAATTATGGAAAAGTTTCGATCCAGTAACACACAAAAGAAGAAGAACTTATAGAATGAATATTTAAGATTCAGTATAGAAAAAATAAAAAATGCAATTATTTTATAATCCAACAATAGATAAAAACACTCTACAAATTACTTTTGATAAAATTGAAAGTAGACATATTGTAAAAGTACTTCGAAAAAAAGAAGGGGATGCCATTTATATTACTAATGGAAAGGGTCAAGTATTTAATTGTAAAATAACAATTGCAAATGACAAAAAGTGCTTAGTGTCAATTTTAAGTAAAAAAGAAAAAAAACAATTTAAAGATTATTATCTACATGTAGCTATTGCACCTACAAAGAATAATGATCGACTAGAATGGTTTATAGAAAAAGCAACAGAAATTGGAATTGATGAAATCACTCCAATCATTTGCCAGAATTCTGAAAGGAAAATTATTAAAAAAGAACGTTTAGAAAAAATTATAGTAGCTGCTATGAAACAATCGTTAAAATTCTATTTACCAAAACTAAATGAAGCCGTTTCTTTTTCTGAATTTCTTAAAAAGAAACAAAAAGGTAATATTTACATTGCACATTGTGAAGAAAGTGAAAAAAAATATTTAAAATCAGTTGTAAAACCTAAAGACTCTGTAACTATTTTAGTTGGGCCTGAAGGAGACTTTACTGTAACTGAAATTTCAGAAAGTATAGCAAAAAATCATATTCCAATTACTCTAGGAATTGCCAGATTAAGAACAGAAACTGCAGCGTTGGTTGCGGTTCAGAATATTTCGTTTATCAATCAATAAGAAACCTTATCATGCTTTTAAATTCACTTAATTTGTATCTAAAAAAGTTCGTTATAATTATTTTTTTAAGTATTAGTTTTCAAAATTTTGCTCAAGAAATAGCTATTTTAAAATATAATGGTGGTGGAGATTGGTATGCAAACCCCACGGCCCTTCCAAATTTGATTGGATTTTCAAATAAGCATATAAATACTCTAATTTCAGAAAATCCAAGGTCAATTGCTGTGGGCAATAGTGATCTTTTTAATTATTCAATTGTATTTATGACTGGACATGGAAATGTCTACTTTTCAGAAGAGGAAGCTAAAAATTTACGTGAATATTTAATTTCTGGAGGATTTCTTCATATATCAGACAATTATGGACTAGATAAATACATAAGAAGAGAACTTAAGAAAGTTTTTTCTAAAATAGAGTTGCAAGAAATTCCAAATAACCATCCTATTTACAATCAAACATTTATTTTTAAAAATGGATTGCCTAAAATTCATGAACACGATAAAAAAGAACCTAAAGGTTTCGGACTGTTTTTTGAGGGACGGTTGGTTTGTTTTTATGACTATGAATCTGATCTAAGTGATGGGTGGGAAGATGCCTCTATTCACAACAACCCAGAGGAAATTCGTTTAAAAGCATTACAAATGGGATCTAATATTATTGAATATGCTTTTAAAAACTGATATAAACATAACAATAGACAACATAAAAATTAATTTTGACACAGAGGGTCTTTGGGTTTTAAATATAGCCTTAGCAGTCATTATGTTTGGAGTTGCATTATCTATTAAGCTAACTGACTTTAAACGATTACTACAAAAACCAAAGCTACTATTAGTGGGTGTTTTTTCACAATTCTTCTTACTGCCCGCACTCACATTTGTAGCTATTTTAATAATAAAACCTCATCCGAGTTTTGCTTTAGGTATGATGATGATTGCTGCTTGTCCTGGTGGAAATGTTTCTAACTTTTTTAGTAAAATGGCAAAAGGAAATGCAGCATTATCTGTTAGCTTAACTGCTTTTGCAACAGTCATATGCCTTGTAATGACTCCATTTAATTTACAATTTTATGGCGGACTGTATGAACCTACAAATGCTATTTTAAAAACAGTTGAATTAAATCCATTTGAATTATTTAAACTGGTATTATTAATTTTAGGAATTCCAATTATATTAGGAATGACATTAAATCATTACTTTGAAAACATTGCTAAAAAAATTGAAGCTCTACTCAAACCCTTTTCAATGATAGTATTTCTAGCCCTAATTAGCATAGCCTTTTATGAGAATATTGAGATTTTTTTAGAACACATACATTTAGTTGCTGCACTGGTAATTTTTCATAATATTGGAGCTTATATTATTGGTTTTTATACCGCAAAAGGATTTGGATTAGACAAAAGAGATCAAAAAACTATTTCTATGGAAACAGGAATTCAAAATGGAGGTTTAGGATTGTTATTAATTTTTCAATTCTTTGATGGTCTAGGAGGAATGGCTTTACTAGCTGCTTTTTGGGGGATATGGGATGTTTTCTCTGGAATGATTCTAGGAGCGTACTGGGGGAAAAAGAATAATTAACTAAAATAGCTATGTGATTTTGAAAACACTCTGGTATAATCTTTTTAAATTTATTATCAAGTGCTCTTTATTTTTCTACACAAGAAGAATAATCGTGAAGGGTAAAGAAAATATCCCCAAAAAAGGAGCTGTTTTGTTTGTGGTAAATCATCCAAATGGGTTGATAGATCCATTAATTGTAGCTGTAAACAACCCAAGAGCACAGTATTTTCTTGTTCGTGCTGCAAGTTTTAAAAAACCTTTGATCAAAAGATTCCTTGGAAGCCTAAACCTAATGCCCATTTACCGAATGAGAGATGGTGTTAAACAATTAGGGAATAATAAAAATGTATTTGAAAAATGCTTTACTTTATTAAACAATCAAAATGCTTTAATGATTTTCCCAGAAGGCAGCCATGATAAAAGAAGAACTATAAGAAACTTAAGTAAGGGGTTTTCTAGAATTGTTTTTGGTGCCTTAGAACGAAATCCAGCATTACAAATTCATATCATACCTGTTGGATTAACCTATCAAAACCCTTCTGTTTACCCATCAAATGTTTGCTTACATTACGGAACCCCAATACTGGTAAATGATTTCTATAAACCCCTTATTATTAATTCAGAAATTAAACGATTGAAAGATGTTATTACATCTCAATTGAAAACTCTTTCTGTTCATATTCCTCTAGATGAAAATTATGAAAAAATATTAGATAAATTAACTGCAGCAAATGTGGATTTTACTGAAGTTGAGCAGGTAAACTCAATGATTACATCTACTATAATATCTGGTAGAGAAAAGAAGGTTAATTTAGTAAGCTTTATAAAACCCTTTATACTATTAAATAGTATTGTTCCTTGGATCATCTGGAAACATACAGAAAGTAAGATTAATGAATTTGAATTTATAGATACATTTAGATACGGTATCAATACAATTACCGTAAGTGTAAACTTTATGATACAAACGTATTTAGTAAGTTATTTTTATAGTTGGTTATCAGGAATCATTTACCTAGCCAGCTCTTTACTATTGATTTTATTTTATAGTAAATTTCACCCTAATTATGCAAAATAGCCTCTTGAATAATCTGCTGTATTTTTGTTCTAATATCTTGATCAACAAGCCCATAATTTTCCATAGTTGGAAAGACTCTGTTAGAAAGAAAAACATATAAAATTCCACTTACTGGATCTGCCCAAGTATAGGCTCCTGTAAATCCACTATGACCAAAACTTTCATCAGACACACATCCACAAGTAGCCATAATGGTTGAATCTAACTGAGGCTTATCAAAACCCAAGCCTCTTCGAACTTTTTTATCTGAATAATACCGTTTATTAAACTTATTAAAGGTTGCTGCTTTAAAGTAACGTTTTCCTCCATAATATCCTTTTTGAAGGTATAATTGCATCATCTTAGCTACATCATTAGAGTTGGCAAACAATCCTGCATGACCTCCTACTCCACCAAGCATGGCAGCTCCCATGTCATGAACATAACCATGCAATAATTGATGTCTGAAATAGCTGTCTTTTTCTGAAGGAACAATAGACAATTTATCAAATTTAGCAAGTGGTAAATAAGACATTCTATTGGCTCCTAATGGCTCATAGAATTCATCATCAACTAAAACATTTAAATCCTTTTTATATCTTTTCTCTAGAGCTTCTTTAAAAATGTAGTAACCTAAATCACTATACTTATACCCTGGTTTTTCTCTCTGTTCAGCATCTCTGATATAGTTGTAAATAGAATCTTTAAAGGAACTGTTTAGGAATAAGTTTTCAGCAACTTTAATTGTAAATTTTTTTGTTTTTTTAGAGCTATAAAATTTCTTTAAATTTTTATTGGTAATACTATCTTGGGTCAACTTATAAAAAGGAATCCAAGCTTTCAACTGCCCATAATGAGATAAAATTTCTTGAACAGTTACAGTATCTTTATTCGATTTTTTAAATCTTGGAGCTATTTTTCTAACACTAGAAGATAATGCTATCTTTTTTTCTTCTTCAGCTTTGATCAACATTGGTAAAGACGCCAAAATTTTTGTTAAAGAGGCAACATCATAAACATCACTGTTTTTTACAGGATTTTTCTTCTTATCTGTGTGATACCCAAAACTTTTTTCATAAACAACAACACCTTTTCTGGCAACTAGTACTTGCAAACCTGGAGACATCTTTTCTTCAAGAACAACGGTTGCTAGAGAATCTATTCTTGCTAATTTTTTAGAAGACATTCCTACAGCTTCCGGAATAGAATATTGAAGCCTCTCTAGACTTTTAGTTATGATACCTGTTCCTACCGGAAATTCATTTTTAATAGAAACTGGTAGTTTTCCAGTTGCTTCATGAGCTCCAAAAAGAGTCTGAGCTGCAATCTGTTGGGCAATCTTACTATTCTGATAGGCTACTAAAATCCCTTCTAGATTGCTGTATGATTTTATATCTATTAAACTATATGGACTGGCAAATACTGAGAGAATTGTTTTGTTTTTTCTTGCAATCTCATGCAACCAAACCAATTCTTGATCTTCAAACTTATACCCTTTCCATGGATGAGCATTTGATTTATGAAAGCCGACAACTACCAAATCAAAATCTTCTAAGGTATCAATAACTTCATTTAAATTATTATTGTCTACTTTATGAATTTTTGAATACTTAGCTAAGGCATCTAAAAATTGGTCACCATTATCATCTCCTAATGCTACATAAGCTATTTTCTTATGTTTTTTAAGATCTTCAATAGGAAGAATATTTTTCTTGTTCTTTATAATAGTTATTGAGTTTTTCACCAATTCTCTGTGAAGAACCTCATCTTCAATAGTATTTAAATCTTTTACCAAATTTAATGTATCAATTGGCTTATAAAGATGTAATCCTACTTTATACTTAGCTAATAAGATCTTACGAACAGACTCATCTATTCTTTCTGGTGATAAAACTCCTGTTTGTATTGAGTTTTTCATCAAACTAATTGTAGCAGGAACATCTTGAGGTATTAATAAAACATCATTTCCTGCTAGAACTGCTGCCAAATCAATTTCAGCAGAACTAGAATAATCTGCAGCTCCTTTCATATTTAGACCATCTGTAAAAATTAACCCAAGAAAACCTAGTTCTTCTTTCAACAAGTCTGTCACAACACTTGGCGATAATGAGGTGGGTAACTTTGGATTTGATTCTAGTGCAGGAATACTTAAATGTGCTGTCATAACACTAGCTATCCCAGCGTCAAAAACTCTTTTGTAAGGATATAATTCCACAAAATCTAGGCGTTGTCTGTCAAAATTTAATACCGGTAATTTAAGGTGAGAATCTGTTGCTGTATCTCCATGTCCTGGAAAATGTTTTGCATTAGCCAATACGCCTTCACTTTGCATTCCTTGACTAAATGCAATGGCTTTTTGAGTAACATTTTGTTTTTTTTCACCAAAAGAACGATTTCCTATAATAGGATTGAGTGGGTTTGTATTGATGTCTACAACTGGAGCAAAATTCACATGAATTCCAATACGTTTGGCATGTCTTCCTAGGTGTTTTCCAAACTTGCGAATTAAAGTATTGTCTTGAATGGCACCTAGGGTCATATTCCAGGGAAATCTATAGGTGTTTTGTAACCGCATGTCTAAACCCCATTCTCCATCAAAGCCAATCATTAAAGGAATATTAGAAAGAGATTGGTAGAAGTTTGTTAATTGAGCTTGTTTAGTCGGTGTTCCTTGCATAAAAATCAAATTTCCTACATGATACTTTTGTATCATTTCTTTGATTTTATTTTCGTGTACAGCATCTAAATTAGAATATGCTTGTATCATGAACAACTGACCTATTTTCTGATCTATTGTCATGGAATTTAAAATGCTATCTACCCATTTTTCTTGTTCATAATAATCGTCTGTTCTTAGCGGATCAAAGTTTTGACTATAGGAATTAAAAATTGTCAATAAAAAGGAAACAAAAAAAAGTTTTTTTAACATAAAATATGTTCTAAGTTTTAAGAAACTAAAAAGCGCTTGTGCCAACTATTTAGTAAAGGAACTTCCCAAAGAGTTTCTAATTCTTGTTTAGTAGTAATCATATTGTTGAAAACGATGGTTTCTGCAGTTATTTTATGAGCAAGCACAAATTCTTTGAAAACAGTCATTTTTACACTGTTAATATCTCCCCCATCTTTAAATGAAATATTCATTTTATTCATCATATCTAAATCTAACGCCTTCTCCACATCTTGAACAAAACGTACAGAAGAATCAATAGAACAACCAGAAACATTGTTAAACCCTTCATCAACAGCCAATATTAGAAATTGATTGTATTTGATAATGAAAGACCCCTGTAAATCAGAACCATGTTTTGTCCATTGACCAACAAATAATTTCGCTTTATCTGAGATAAGCGCAACCTCTTGAGTTGTGAACTCTCTATCAGATTGATAAATCCAAACTCTTGAATGACTTGGTAAATTTTCAAATTCTACAAACATACTTTCTATCGTAAATTAAATTTTTGCTGCAATGCTTGCAGCTTATCTGTATCTGACATGCCTTTTTTTGGAGCAGACATTCGTTGCTTTATAGCTTGTAATACTTTTTTTGTGTATAGAGGGAAATCTGCGTTTTGAATCCATGAATTGTACCCAGGATTCTCTTTTAAAACATCTTCAACAGTTCTACCTTTATATTTACCAAATGAAAAAATTTCTTGATCTTCATCATTAAATAAAATAAATCCAGCAAAATCAGCTCTTTTAGAATGAGTAGAATAGTCACTCAAGGCTTCTACAGAGTTTTCTATATCATCATATTTATCTAACTGTGCTTTTAAAATTTCGTAAGTTGCATTGGTATCTGCTTCTGCAGAATGAGCATCTTCTAGTACTTTATCACAATAAAACTTATAGCCAGCGCTTAATGTTCTTTGTTCTTTTTTATGGAAAATTACTTGCACATCAATTGCCTTTCTATCATGCATATCAAAATCAATACCAACTCTTAAAAATTCTTCAGCTAATAAAGGTATATCAAAACGATTGGAATTAAAACCAGCTAAATCAGCATCGTCAATTAAATTATAAACGGTCTGTGCTAATTCTTTAAATGTAGGTTCTGTCACTACTCTTTCATTTGTGATTCCGTGAATAGCACTAGTTTCTGCAGGTATTTCTATTTCTGGGTTCACCAACCATGTATTACTTTCCTTATTTCCATTAGGAAATATTTTCAACATTGAAATCTCTACAATTCTATCATTTCCAATATTAATTCCAGTAGTTTCTAAATCAAAAAAAACAATAGGTTTGGTCAACTTTAATTCCATAAATAAATAGGTTATTTTTATATTCTAAAAGTACAGAATTTTATATAAAAATATCGAATAAATAGTTGTCTTTTTATAAATAAAAATCCGAGATTAGTGTAATCATTTATAACTATATGATCAGTCATTATATTACGTTTAAATGAACTCACAATAATTTATATGCCAAAAAAAGGAAAAGCAAAGAATACTGTCAATAAAGCAAAACATTCAAAACTAATGAATCAAAAGATCACTAAAGCAGCCTTGCAAAAAAAACAACATAAAGAGCGTTTAAAAGCTATTATTAAAAAAGCCAAAGAAGAAAAATAACATCATAAAAAAGCCTGAGCATAGCTCAGGCTTTTTTAGTTTTAAAAACTAGCTAAGAATCTATGGAACCTAAAACTCGTTTCATAAAAGTGTTTAAGGCTTCTTTTTTAGGAACTCCTTCTTTTATCATTTTAGCTACCTCAATAGCACCATACATATTAGAAATTAATTCACCTATAACGTCTAATTCATCATCTTTTAAAGATGGAACTTCTGTTAAGGATTCAAGAGTATCTATTGTTTCTAACAAATAATCCTGATCATTTTCTTCTATAAAGCTTGTTAAATGTTTTATAATAGGTAATTTCATATATACATTATTATTCTCCTAAAAATTCTTTTAAAACATCAAACTTATTGGTTTGTATCTGATCTTTAAAAACTCCTTCAGAAAAAGTAGCAAAGGTTGGCAAATTGTCAACTGTAGCTAATTTTCTACTTAGTGGGAATTTTTCAGCATCTGCAATTACAAATATAGTTTCTGTATTTTCTGAAGCTAGTTTTTTAAACTTAGGTTTCATAATACGACAGTTACCACACCAGGTTGCAGTATATTGAACCACAACCTTTGGATTGTTATCAATCAATTCAGCTAAGTTATCTTCGCTTAATTCTTGTAGCATATCTATAAAATTAGTGAACTGCTAAATACTCAGCAGTATCTTTTGCGTTAGGAGCCATAGCATCTTTACCTTCTTCCCAATTAGCTGGACAAACTTCACCGTGAGTTTGTAAATGAGTATAAGCATCTACCAAACGAATAAATTCTTGTACATTTCTACCAATTGGCATATGATTTATTCCTTCGTGAAAAACCATTCCTTCTTCATCTATTAGATAGGTAGCCCTGTACGATACATTATCTCCTTCTACTTGAACAGTTCCAGTAGCCTCGTCATAGCTTTCATTTGTGATGTCTAAAATTCCTAAAATACTAGATAAATTTCTGTTACTATCTGCTAAGATAGGATAGGTTATACCCTCAATGCCTCCATTGTCTTTTGCTGTATTTAGCCATGCAAAATGAACTTCTGGGGTATCACAAGATGCACCAATTACAATTGTGTTTCTTTTTTCAAATTCTCCTAATGCAGCTTGAAAAGCATGTAATTCTGTTGGGCAGACGAATGTAAAATCTTTTGGATACCAAAATAACAATACTTTTTTCTTACTTTTTTTTGCTTCTTCTACTACATTTAACTTAAATGTATCTCCCATTTCATTCATTGCATCTACTGCTAAACTCGGAAAACTTTTACCTACTAATGTTGACATTTATTATATTTTTTTAAGTTTAATTTTTATTTAAGGATGCAAAATTATGTCTTTTGATGATGTGAAAAAAGACTGTTTAATTATTTTTTTTTAATTCCGTTATAAGAAATATTTATAGCAAAAGTCAACAAAATAAGATTCATTAAAAACCATTAACACTGATAGGTTTTAACTATCTCAATATAAGAACTATAGATAAAAATCATTAAAAACTTTATTGTAAATTTGAGAAAAACTATAACAAAAAAATAAAACCATGGAACATAATAGTAATGGAGACATTGACAATTGTCCATTTATGAGCGGAGCACAAAAGAAATCCGCTGGTGGCGGGACAAGTAATCGAGATTGGTGGCCTAATGAATTAAAATTAAATATTTTACGTCAGAATGCCTCAAAATCAAATCCTATGGGTGATCAATTTGATTATGCAAAGGCATTCAATAGTATTGATTTTGAAGAACTAAAAAAAGATGTTATTAATTTAATGACAGATTCTCAAGATTGGTGGCCTGCTGATTATGGACATTAT
>CAZAIL010000032.1:1202-18680 GCA_964485155.1 uncultured Flavobacterium sp. | reverse complement strand
AAGGAACCTTTCAAGAAATAAAAGATCACAGTACTTTAACTGCAGATTACTTAGCCGGAAGAAGACAAATTGAAGTGCCAAAGAATCGAAGAAAAGGAAATGGAAAGTCTATTAAAATTACTGGGGCTACCGGAAATAATTTAAAAAATGTAGCAGCAGAATTTCCATTGGGAAAAATGATTTGCGTAACCGGAGTTTCTGGAAGTGGAAAATCTACTTTAATTAATGAAACTCTCTATCCTATTTTAAACAAGCACATATACAGAGGTGTAAAAGAGCCAATGCCCTATAAAAAAATTACGGGCCTAGAACATGTAGACAAAGTAATAGATATAGATCAGTCTCCTATTGGTAGAACTACACGCTCTAACCCCGCCACCTATACAGGAGTTTTTAGTGAGATAAGAAATTTATTTGCCAAAACACCTGAAGCAGCAATACGCGGTTATAAGCCAGGACGTTTTTCTTTTAATGTAAAAAATGGACGATGCGAAACTTGCCAAGGGGGTGGTGTTCGCATTATAGAAATGAATTTCTTACCCGATGTGCATGTAGAATGTGAGACCTGCCAAGGAAAACGTTTTAACAGAGAAACGCTAGAAATTAGATACAAAGGAAAATCTATTGCTGATACTTTAGAAATGACCATCGATCATGCTGTAGAATTTTTTAAATTAATTCCAAAAATACACAGCAAACTAAAAACCATAAAAGATGTTGGTTTGGGTTATATTACCTTGGGGCAACGATCTACTACGCTATCTGGAGGTGAAGCACAACGTATTAAATTAGCTTCAGAATTGTCTAAACGTGACACCGGAAATACTTTTTATATTTTAGATGAGCCTACTACAGGGCTTCATTTTGAGGATATTAGAGTTTTAATGGGCGTACTTAATACCTTGGCTAATAAAGGTAATACCGTCTTAATAATTGAACACAATATGGATGTTATTAAACTCGCTGATTATATCATAGATATTGGCATGGAGGGTGGTAAAAAAGGTGGTGAAGTATTGTGTAAAGGAACCCCAGAACAAATTATAAAAAACAAAAAAAGTTATACGGCTCAATTTTTGAAGGAGGAATTACTTTAACTTTGTATCAAAAATATAAAAGATTATGACAAATGAAGATCGGAAAATACGTGAGAAATTACAGCAAAAGACTTGGAATGAAATAAAAACTAATGACTCCTGGGCCATTTTTAAAATCATGGCAGAATTTGTTGAAGGATATGAAAAGTTGAGTAAAATTGGTCCTTGTGTCTCTATTTTTGGATCGGCTAGAACCAAGCCAGGAGAAGAATATTATGAACTATCTGAGGAGGTGGCTTATAAATTAACTCAGAATGGATATGGTGTAATTACTGGGGGTGGCCCTGGTATTATGGAAGCAGGAAACAAAGGTGCACACAGAGGAAAAGGAACCTCTGTTGGTCTAAATATAGAATTGCCTTTCGAACAACACGACAATCCTTGGATTGATAAAGACAAAAATTTAGAATTCGATTATTTCTTTGTTCGCAAAGTTATGTTTGTAAAATACTCACAAGGTTTTATTGTAATGCCAGGTGGTTTTGGAACCTTAGATGAATTGTTTGAAGCCATTACGTTAATTCAAACAAAAAAAATTGGAAGATTTCCAATAGTTTTAGTAGGGTCTTCATTTTGGAGTGGATTGTTAGATTGGATTAAAAAAACATTACTTGCTGAGGGAAATATTAGTGAATCTGACCTTAAACTATTTAGAATTGTAGATACTGCTGATGAGGCCATTGAACATCTTAATAAATTTTACGGTAAGTATAGCTTAAAACCTAACTTTTAAAGCATCGTTTTTCACAAAAAACACATTCAATAATTCAATACTTATGAATGTTCAAAATCTTTCAAAGAGGATTTACTATCTTTCGTGCTAAAACTTAAAAAGCCTATTAAAATTTGTTGAAATTTAATTGAAAAAAATCGCTTTCATACTATTCATTATTATGTGCTCATTTACTCAAATAAATGGGCAAAATCACGCTATTTCTTTAGAAGCTCAATTAGATGACAAAGAAGATATCTTACGAGTAAATCAAAGCATTGTTTATTATAATAATTCAGACTCAACACTTACTAATATCTTTCTTCACAATTGGGCAAATAGCTACAAAAACAACAAAGCTCCACTAGCCAATAGACTTATTGAAGATTATGACAAATCTTTATACTTTGCCAACCAGAAAGACAGAGGTTTTACAAGGATAAATAATTTAACCGTAGATTTTGAGGCTACACCATTTTTAGAAGTAGAAAACGGTAAAATTGATATCATTAAAATAGTCTTAAATACTCCTTTAGCATCAAAAAAATCTATCACAATAAATATTGCCTATGATGTTAAAATACCAAATGCAAAATTTACTAGCTACGGAAAAACAAAAACAGGCTATCATTTAAGATATTGGTATTTAGTTCCTGCAGTTTTTCAAGATAATTGGAAAATAATGAGCAACCTAAATATGGATGATTTATTAACCAATAGCACTAATTATACTATAAAAATCACACTTCCAAAATACTACTATCTGAGCTCCAATTTATATGAATCCAAAACTCCTAAAGGAGCACAAAATGAATATTTATTGGTGGGGAAAAAGAAAACTGAAGTACTACTTAATATTGATATTATAAATAACTTTAAGTCTTTTAAAACAAAAAATATTGAAATCAAAACAGATCTTTACAACCTATCTGTTGACAAAAATTTAAGTATAGATATTTTAAATAGGCAGCTGTTATTTATTAAACGCTTTTTAGGAGAATACCCGCATAGAGAATTATTTGTAGACATGGCTTCACAAGCGAAAAACCCAATCTATGGACTCAATCAACTTCCAAAGTTTTTACGCCCTTTTCCCGATGTGTTTGAATGGGATCTCACCATGCTTAAAGCAATGTCTAAAAAATATATAGACAATACCTTGCTACTAAACAAGCGAAAAGACTACTGGCTAACTGATGGTTTACAAACATATTTAATGATGAAATATGTTTCTGAGTATTACCCGGAAATTAAACTAGCAGGTAATATTTCTAAAATTTGGGGATTTAAAAATTTCAATTTCTCAAAACTAAATTTTAATGACAAGTATCCTTTTATATATCAATATACTGCTCGACAATTCTTGGATCAAGCATTAACTACAAGATCTGATTCTTTATCAAATTTTAACCGAAAAATTACTGGTAAATATAAAGCAGGATTGGGCTTAAGATATCTTGCAGATTATATAGGTGATTCTGTTATTAGTGCATCTTTTCAAGAATTTTATCTTAAAAACAATCTCAAGTATGCTAAAAGTGATGATTTTAAAAAAATAGTTTCATCTAAAACAACCAAAGATATTAGCTGGTTTTTTGAAGATTATTTAAAAACAACTAAAAAAATAGACTACACCATCAAAAAAGCCATCATTAAAGATGATTCTGTTCATGTAACCATAAAGAACAAAAGAAATATGACAGCACCTGTTGCTTTATATGGCTTAAAAAACAAGCAAGTAAAATTCAAAAAATGGCTAACAAATATAGATAGTACAAAAACTATTGCAATTCCTAAAAACGGTTTCAATAGAGTTTCATTAAATTTTGAGAACTCGTATCCAGAGTTTAACTCTATGGATAATTGGAAAAAAGTAGGAAAGAACATTCTAAACAAACCAATACAATTTAAGTTCTTTAAAGATATTAATGATCCTTATTACAATCAATTGTATATACAACCAAATATAAAATATAATTTTTATGATGGAGCTTTGTTAGGACTAAGAATTCATAACAGACCACTTTTATCTAGAAATTTTCGATTTTCTATCACACCACAATACGGAACAAAAAGTAATGCTTTAAACGGAACATTTAATACTCGTTACACTCAATATTTTGAAAACTCTACAATAAATAGAATTTATTATTCGCTATCTGGCAGTAATTTACATTACGCAGAAGATCTATCTTACAATACATTTAATCAAAGTATTACAGTACAATTTAGAAGAAAAAATTTGAGAGATGTAGGTGGTAGCTTTTTATCTGCAAGATTGTTAAACATTAATAGAGAATTAGCGCCAAATGATACTCAAGCAGACTCAGATAAGTATCGTGTATTTAAGTTAAAATATTATTTTAACAAACCAGATATTATTAAAGGACTTAAATATTCATTTGGTACAGAAATAGCGAGTAATTACTCCAAAGCAACTGGGGAAATTCGTTTTCGAAAATTAACAGCAAAAAATACGCAACTAGATTTTAGATTCTATGCAGGATCATTTATAAAAAATAATACAGATTCAGATTTCTTTAGTTTTGGTTTAGACAGAGCTAATGATTATTTATTTGAATTAAATTATATTGGAAGATCAGAAAGCTCGGGACTTCTAAGCCAACAATTTATTATGGCTGAAGGAGGTTTTAAATCTGTTTTAGACCAACGATTTGCCAATCAGTTTTTAGTTTCTTTTAACTCAAGCATTGGTATCTGGAGATGGTTAGAAATCTATAATGATGTAGCCTTTCTCAAAAATAAAGGAAGCAATGTTTTCTTTGCCTATGAAAGTGGAATTAGATTTAACTTTATTCATAATATCTTAGAATTCTACTTACCGCTTTACTCTAATAATGGATGGGAAGTCAATAAAAATTCTTATAACAAAAGTATTCGGTTTGTGCTTGTTGCAAACCCAAGAGCAATATTTAACTTTTTTAAACGAGGTTTTATATAGAATTCGTAATTAATTAATCATTTTAAGTTAAAATATTATATAATTCTCAGTGAAGAGATATTTTTTTAATTTTCACCTAAAAAAGCTATATTTGCAAAATCAAAATAATTTTGAATTATGCCGCCACTAGCTACTGTAACTAAGACTCCCGAAATTTCATTTAACGACTTTAAAAATGAAGTTTTAAATGATTACAGAATAGCTAGAATTAGTAGAGAATGTAGTTTGTTAGGTAGGCGTGAAGTTTTAACTGGAAAAGCAAAGTTTGGCATCTTTGGCGATGGAAAAGAAGTTCCTCAATTAGCTATGGCTAAAGCTTTTAAGAATGGTGATTTTCGTTCGGGATATTATAGAGATCAAACATTTATGATGTCTATTGGTAAATTAAATGCACAACAATTTTTTGCTGGTCTATATGCTCATACAGACATTAATATAGAACCTATGTCTGCAGGTCGTCAAATGGGTGGTCATTTCGCCACACATAGTATCAATGAAGATGGGAGTTGGAAAAACCTAACTGCTCAGAAAAATTCAAGTGCAGATATTTCACCAACTGCGGCGCAAATGCCAAGACTTGTAGGTTTAGCTCAAGCTTCTAAACTCTATAGGAATATTAAAGAATTACAAAATAAAACTAACTTTTCCGTTAATGGTAATGAGGTGGCTTGGGGAACCATTGGGAATGCTAGTACAAGTGAAGGAATCTTTTTTGAAAGCATTAATGCTGCTGGAGTTCTTGAAGTTCCTATGATAATGAGTATTTGGGATGATGAATATGGAATTTCCGTTCATGCAAAACACCAAACAACAAAAGAAAATATTTCAGAAATTTTAAAAGGTTTTCAAAAAGAAAAAGACACCAATGGGTATGAAATTTTTGTTGTTAATGGATGGGATTATGTCCAACTAATAGATGTTTACTCTAGAGCATCTAAAATTGCGAGAGAACAACATGTGCCTACATTAATTCATGTAAAAGAACTAACCCAACCACAAGGTCATTCTACCTCTGGCTCACATGAGAGATACAAAGACACAGAGCGTTTAAAATGGGAAAAGGAGTTTGATTGTATTGAAAAAATGCGTACATGGATTTTAAATTTTGAATTAGAGGATGAAAATGGTCGTACACTAAAATTTATATCAAACGAAGAGGAATTAATCACGCTAGAAAGAAATATTAAAAAAGAAGTAAGTGCTGCAAAAAGAGATGCTTGGACTGCTTTTATAAATGAAATAAAATTAGAAGTGGTAACAGCTGCAAATATCTTAGATAAAATTGCAAAAAAAAGTGGCAATGGCAACTTTATCAACAAGCTTAAAAATGATTTAACAAGCGTTGTCGAACCTGTTAGAAAAGATATTCTATCTTGTTCAAGAAAAGCTTTACGCTATATAAAAGATGAAACTTTTATTGAAAAAACTGAACTTCAAGAATTTATTAAAAGCGCCATTAAAGATGCTGCAAACAAATATTCTTCTCATTTAACAAGTGAAACAAAAGAGGCTTCAATCAATATTTCTGAGACAAAGCCTATATATAATTCGGAAGTGTCCAATGTAGATGCAAGAATTGTGATGAGAGATAACTTTGATGCTATTTTGAAAAAGTATTCAGAAGTAGTAATCTTTGGTGAGGATGCTGGACGTATTGGTGATGTAAATCAAGGACTAGAAGGATTGCAGGAAAAATATGGAATAGAAAGAGTTTCTGATACTGGAATTCGAGAAGCAACAATCATTGGTCAAGGAATAGGGTTGGCAATGAGAGGCTTACGACCAATTGCTGAAATTCAGTACTTAGATTACTTATTGTATGCTTTACAAATTATGAGTGATGATTTAGCAACCTTACGTTACAGGACATTTGGAAAACAAAAAGCACCATTAATCATAAGAACACGTGGTCATCGTTTGGAAGGAATTTGGCATTCTGGCTCACCAATGGGAGGTATCATAAATAATATCAGAGGTATCCATGTATTGGTTCCAAGAAACATGACCAAAGCAGCTGGGTTCTATAATACGTTGCTTCGTGGAGATGATCCAGCATTGGTTATTGAATGTTTAAATGGCTATCGATTAAAAGAGCAATTGCCAACTAATTTTGGAGAATTTACTACACCAATTGGAGTTGTAGAAACCATAAGATCAGGAAAAGACATGACTGTTGTTTCTTATGGTTCAACATTAAGAATTGTAGAAGAAGTAGCAAAAGAATTGGCGCTTGTTGGCATTGATATAGAAATTATTGATGTACAAAGTTTATTGCCTTTTGACCTAAACCATGACACTGTAAAATCTGTAGCAAAAACAAATCGATTGTTGGTTATAGACGAAGATGTTCCAGGTGGAGCTTCTGCATATTTATTACAAGAAATTATAGAAAATCAAGATGGATATCAATACCTAGATAGTAAACCAGCAACACTAACTGCAAAAGCACATAGACCAGCTTATGGATCCGACGGAGATTATTTCTCAAAACCCTCTGCGGAAGATATCTTTGAAAAAGTATATGAGATCATGCATGAAGCGTATCCAAATTCATTTAAGAGTTTATATTAATTTTTATGTATCCGGTAACTTTCACTAGTTAAAAAAAGTCAACACCTCTTAATCATTGTTTCTTTATTAAGCAAGTGATCTGTTAATAACCTAACCTTTTTACATCATTAGATATTTAATAACTTAGCAAGATAATTAACTCATATTTTTTATTATGAAAAAACTATTTTTAATTCTATTAATTTTATCTATTTCAATTCCTTCTAATATCTCTGCACAGAGTGGACGAATTAAAAAAAGAAAAAACTCTAAAAAGAAAGTCACTAATATTTCAGTTAAAAAATCAAAAAAAAAGGTTCCAAAATACTCTGATTTCGTAAATAAAAGCACTAAAACAGATACGGGACTATTTTCTGTTCATGAAACAAAAGATAAATTTTATTATGAAGTTCCCAACCAACTTTTAGGAAAAGAACTACTGTTAGTTACTAGATTAAAAGATATTCCTGCTGGTTTAGGAGGTGGTTATGTAAATGCTGGAACTAAAATAAATTCTCAAGTAGTAGTTTGGGAAAAATTTAGAAATAAATTATTATTAAAAGTTCGTTCATTCAAAGCAACAGCTGCAGACAGCTTACCTATCTATAAATCTGTAAAATCTAATAATTTAGAACCTATTATTTATGCTTTTGATGCTACAATTCAAAATACAGATTCTACTGCTACACTCATAGACGTTACAAAATTTTTATCTTCAGATGTAAAAGCTATTACTGGATTACCAAGCTCTCTAAGAAAGTCTTATAAAGTAAAAAGATTAGATGCTTCAAGAAGTTTTATTAACTCTATTAAAAGCTATCCAAAAAATATAGAAGTTGTTCAAGATTTTACCTTTGATGCTGATGCACCTCCAAGTAATAAAAACACTAATACCATCAGTATACGCGTAAACCAATCGATGATTCTCTTGCCTGAAAAACAAATGATGCCAAGGCTATTTGACAAACGAGTTGGGTACTTTACTATAACTAATGTAGATTATAGTTCTGAAGCTTTAAAAGCAGAAGCAAAAAGCTATATCAGACGTTGGAGACTAGAACCAAAAGACCCTGCTGCTTATGCACGTGGAGAATTGGTAGAACCTGTAAAACCAATACTATATTATTTAGATCCAGCCACTCCAAAAAAATTAAGAAAATATATTAAGCAAGGTGTTGATGATTGGCAAAAAGTATTTGAGACAGCTGGTTTTAAAAATGCAATTACTGCAAGATATCCACCAACAAAAGAAGAAGACCCAGAATTTAGTATGGAAGATATTCGGTACTCTTCTATTAGATATGTAGCTAGTACCACAAGAAATGCAGTTGGACCAAGTGTTTCAGACCCCAGATCTGGAGAAATTATTGAAAGTGATATTGTATGGTATCACAATCATTTACGCTCATATAGAAATCGATATTTGTTAGAAACAGGAGCAGCCAATCAATTGGCAAGAACATTAGATACTCCAGCAGAAGAAATAGGAGAAATGATGCGTATGGTGATTTCTCATGAAGTAGGACATGCACTCGGACTACCTCATAATATGGCGGCAAGCTATTCCTACCCGGTAGATTCATTGCGTTCTGGTTCTTTTACACAAAAAAATGGAATTGCTGCTTCTATTATGGATTATGCTCGTTATAATTATGTCGCTCAGCCTGGAGATAAAAATATTCGTTTTATTCGTCAATTAGGGCCTTATGATCATTATTCAATTAACTGGGGATATCGTGTGCTTACAAATATTACAAAACCAGAAGATGAGACAAATATACTAGACAAATGGATTACTGACAAAGGAAACGATCCTATTTATAAATTTGGCATCCAAAGACGCAAAGGTTTTGACCCAGAGTCTCAAACAGAAGGGATAGGAAACAATCAAGTAAAAGCGAGTACATACGGAGTCAAAAATTTAAAAATTGTCGCAAAAAATCTTCAAAACTGGACCTCTGATCAAACAAATAATTACGATGATTTAGCAGAGCTCCACAGTGAATTATTGAGTGTTTTTAGTAGATATTCTGGACATGTAACAGGTGTTATTGCTGGTGTTTCTGAATACAATAAAAAACCAAAACAAGGAGGATATATATACCAACCATTCTCAAGAGCATCACAAATAGAGGCCATGGAGTGGTTACATAAAAATGTATTTACAAATCAAAAATGGTTAATCCCTAATAGTATTATCAAAAACATATATCCGACGGGGCAAACAGAAACGATTTTGAAACTTCAAAATAGACAATTGTTCAGTCTACTAAATTCTAGTAAATTACAAAGAATGATGAATGCAGAAGTAACTGAAAAAGAATTTTATGCTGCTACTGACATGATAGTAGATTTACACAAAGGTATTTTCTCTGAAACAGACAATACTAGAAATGTGGGAATCTTTAGAAGAAATCTTCAAAAATCATTTATTGAAAGAATGCGCGTTGTAATGAATACCGAAGAAATAAAAAATTCTGATTTATTTTCAATAGTAAGAGGAGAGTTAGTCGTTTTAAAAAATAAAATGGCGATCGTTATTAACAGAAAATTAAATAAAATTACAAAATATCACTTCAAAGACTGTATCGTTAGAATCAACGATATTTTAAATCCAAATAAATAAAAAAAACCATCAATTTCTTACCAATCGATCTCCAATAGCACAATCTAAACAACGTTTAACATTACAGTAATTTTTTTTAAGCTCCAATAAGGATTGGGTTTCAAAAGCATTTTTTGACTCGATTTTGAATTCTAAGAACTTTGAAATAATTGAATTTTTTTCGGGTTTAATTGCTTTCATTTTTTCAAATAAAAGCTCTTCATTTAGAGTGTTAGTTGATTTTTGATAGCAAAATTGTAGTGGAATAATTGTGTTAATGAATAATAAGTCAATGAATGACTTAGTCAGTCTTTTCTCGTTGTTTTTTGTTTCTTTTTCAAAAGTAAAGTGGTTATGCCAAAATTCAGGAACTTCGACAGCAAGTAATTGATATAATTTATTAATCGATTTAAGTTCCATCAAAAGAGAAAACAAATTGTGATGTTTGTGATACAGTGAAATTAATTGTACAATTCTAATTGTTGGAAAATTTGATGGTCTCATTCTAAAGAACTGAAAGTCATTTTTTAACATAGGAGTTAATTGATATTTATGTTTTAAATATTCATATTCTTTTTTTAACTCTTGGTGATAATAATCTTCAATAATTTCAGATAAAAAACCAGCCTGACCAAAAAATAACGCTGACAATCTGGTAATATCATTTTGTTCTTTTTTAAGAACTGAAAAAGGAATTGATTTTGCTAATTTTAGAAAAGATTCACCATTTACTTTTAGCCCAAAATTCTTTGCTAAGAGCTGAAATAAGACAGCCTCCCAATGATTTTTAGATTCTGATAAAAGCAGCATTATACTTTTTGATTTTTGTTCTAGCCTACTAATAAATAATCTTTCTAACCAATTGTTTAAAAGAAAAGAATCAATAGTGTGAAGCTCCTTTTCACATGGTATCCATCTAATTTTTTTAGTTGATAGATTATGATAATTATTTAAAACATCCTTACTTACAAACTTTTTTAATTCAAGGGTAGTAATTGGGGTATTGTTTTTTAAATAAATATCTGAATCATATTCCCAAACTACGTGAAGAATTACAGCATCATAATTTTCATCGATCTCATGTTTATGCTTAAACCAATCTGACGATTTTACATGGATTTCAACATTACCAAACCAAAGTTGATTAGCTATTTCAACTTTAGAATTTAAAAAATCAGGTCCAGTATTATGGTTATGAATACCTGATTTTAAAATAGAAACACCCTGCCCATGCACCGAAATTAATTTAGAAACATCAAATAATTGATATTTCCACAAATAATGTAGAAAATCTTCTTTCATCGCTTTTTTGTTTTAAAGTTACAAAAAAATAAAAAAAGTGTTTTTTATATAAATTGATATTTATCACAAGAAAATTATCAACAAAATATAGAAGGGTTGTATTTTTGTAAAAAATAAAAATAAATGAATAGTATAGAAAACTTAGAATGGCGTTATGCAGTTAAAAAGTTTGATGATCAAAAATTCCTGGAAGAAACACAAATAAGCACCTTAAAAAAAGCCTTCAACTTAACAGCTACCTCTTATGGATTACAACCAATAAAGCTTGTAATCATTAAAAATAAAGACATTCAGCAACAATTGGTGAAACATAGTTGGAATCAACAACAAATAGTTCAAGCTTCTCATTTATTGGTTATTTGTGTGGATATAAAATTAGACGAATCTGATGTGGAAAGATATTTTGAACGTGTGAAGGAAATACGTAACACTCCAGATAATATTATCAATTCTTTTAAAGATTATTTAAAAAATACCATTGCTAGTAAAACAATAGAAGATTTAGTCTCTTGGGGAAAAAATCAAGCATATTTAGCTTTAGGGAATTTGTTAACAGTCTGTGCAAATGAAAAAATAGATTCTTGCCCAATGGAGGGGTTTATTTCTGAAAAGTATGACGAAATACTTAAACTAAAAGAAAAAAATATAACTTCAGTATTAGTTTTACCAGTGGGATTTAGGTCTCAAGATGACGTAATGATACATCAAAAAAAAGTTAGAAAAGACATCTCTGAAATTATTTTTGAAATGTATTAAAACAACAGCTGTTTTTTCTACTTTTGCACCAACTTAATAACAATAAATAACCTATGACAACTTCAATAAGAAAATTAGAACCAAGAAGTATTTGGAATCATTTTTCTGACTTAAATGCCGTTCCTCGCCCATCAAAAAAAGAAGAACGTGTTATTCAATTTATGATGAATTTTGCCAAAAAACTACATCTAAAAACAATTGTTGATACTGTTGGTAATGTAATTATAACGAAGCCAGCAACTAAAGGTTTTGAGAACAGAAAAACCATCGTAATGCAAAGTCATTTAGACATGGTCCATCAAAAAAATTCAGAAACTGTTTTTGATTTTGAAACTGACGGAATTAGAATGCATATTGATGGAGATTGGGTATCAGCAGACGGAACTACTTTAGGTGCAGATAATGGCTTAGGAGTAGCGACTATTATGGCAATTTTATCTTCTAATGACATTCAACATCCGCCCATTGAAGCCTTATTTACCATAGATGAAGAAACAGGTATGACTGGTGCTATGGGATTAAAAGGTGGAATTTTAAAAGGAGAAATTCTATTAAATTTAGATACTGAAGAAGACGATGAAATAGACATGGGGTGTGCTGGTGGTATTGATGTTACAGCAACTAGAAATTATGCAGAAGTGAGTGCGCCAAAAGAAACTATTGCTTTTAGAGTATCTATCAAAGGGTTACAGGGGGGGCATTCTGGAATGGACATTCATAAAGGCTTTGGAAATGCTAACAAAATCATGAATAGATTGTTGTATGATGGTTTTGAACATGTAACCCTACAAATAGCTGAACTTGAAGGAGGTAGTCTAAGAAATGCAATACCAAGAGAAAGTTTTTCAACAATACTGGTTGATAAAATATCTAAAGAAACCTTTCTATCTGTAATGAATCAGATAGCTAACTCAATAAAAGACGAGTTTAAAACTATTGAACCAAATTTAACCATAGATATTGCCCCAGTAGAAACCCCTCTAAAAGTAATGAATTTAGAGGTTCAAAAAGGGTTCATTAAATCTATTTATGCAGCATTAAATGGTGTTTACAAAATGAGTCCAGACATTCCTGAATTGGTAGAAACTTCTAATAATATCGCAAGAATAGTTGTTAGAAATGGTGAAATATCTATTGCGTGCTTAACACGTTCTTCCTCAGAATCTTCAAAAAAAGATCTAACTAATTCACTAAAATCTTGTTTTGAACTCGCTGGATTTCAGGTTAAATATTCTGGTTCCTATCCGGGCTGGGAACCCAATATAGATTCAGAAATACTGCAAATTTTAACACCTTTATACGAGAAATTATTTGGTAAAAAAGCAAAAGTAGCAGCTTGTCATGCAGGTCTAGAATGTGGTATACTTGGACAAAACTATCCTTTGATGGATATGATTTCATTTGGTCCTACTAT
This sequence comes from uncultured Flavobacterium sp., assembly GCA_964485155.1. Classification (GTDB taxonomy): domain Bacteria; phylum Bacteroidota; class Bacteroidia; order Flavobacteriales; family Flavobacteriaceae; genus Polaribacter. The sequence continues at coordinate 5,282 of CAZAIL010000032.1, read as the reverse complement.
TAAAGGAGCGCACTCACCTGATGAAAGGGTTTCTATTTCTTCAGTTCAAAAATTCTGGAAATTCTTATTAGAAATCTTAAAAAATATTCCAGAAATAAACTCATAGTTATGTTCGCTTAATTATAGAACTCAATTCCTAAAAACAATTTAAAAATTGTTTAAAAACTTCAATAAAAGATGTTTATCTTACTGTAAATCTATATTTTATAGTTTAACATTTTTGTTAACATCTTTGCTTTATAAAAATAGTTTTTAATTGTAAATTTACTTTTTTGAAATTAAAATCGTTTAATGGGTAAAATTATAGCAGTAGCAAATCAGAAAGGTGGTGTAGGAAAAACAACTACCTCTATTAATCTAGCAGCTTCCCTTGGAGTTTTAGAGCAAAAAGTATTGTTGATAGATGCAGACCCTCAAGCAAATGCTTCATCTGGTTTGGGTATAGATATAGAATCTATTGAAGTTGGAAGCTACCAAGTTCTGGAGCACACAGCATTAGCGAAAGATGCTATTTTAAAAACTACTTCTCCAAATCTTGATATTATTGCTTCACATATAGATTTAGTGGCTATAGAAATTGAACTTGTAGACAAACACAGAAGAGAATATATGCTAAAAGATTCTCTGAAAACAATAAAAAATGAATATGACTACATAATCATAGATTGTGCCCCTTCATTAGGTTTGATAACTTTAAACTCATTAGTTGCAGCAGATTCTGTTATCATTCCAATACAATGTGAATATTTTGCTCTAGAAGGATTAGGTAAATTGTTGAATACAATAAAAAGTGTTCAAAAAATTCACAATAAAAATTTGGATATAGAAGGATTATTACTAACCATGTTTGATTCTCGTCTTCGTCTGTCAAACCAAGTTGTAGATGAAGTGCAAAAACACTTTAATACCATGGTTTTTGATACAATTATTAGAAGAAATATACGTTTATCAGAAGCACCTAGTTATGGAGAAAGTATTATAGCATATGATGCTACTAGTAAAGGAGCTATTAATTACTTGAATTTCGCAAATGAACTCTTAAAAAAGAATCAATCTTATGGCAAAAGCTACTAAAAAACAGGCATTAGGTAGGGGTTTATCTGCATTGTTAAAGGATACTACAGACAACAACTCTGTTGCCAAAGCTGTAGTTGGTAGTATTATTGAAATAGATGTTGAAACCATAGAAGTAAACCCATATCAACCTAGAACTTCTTTTGATGAAGAATCTTTAGGTGAACTTGCTAGTTCTATAAAAGAACTAGGAGTCATTCAACCAATTACAGTAAGGAAAGTTGAAGACTCTTTTCAATTAGTTTCTGGCGAGCGTCGCTTTAGAGCTTCTAAATTAATTGGAAATAAAACAATACCAGCCTACATTAGAATTGCTAACGACCAAGAAATGCTTGAAATGGCCTTGGTTGAAAATATTCAGCGTAAAAATTTAGATCCTATTGAAGTTGCTTTATCCTATCAAAGACTTATTGATGAAATTCAATTAACACAAGAAGGTTTAAGTGTTAGAGTGGGTAAAAAAAGATCTACAGTTACCAACTATCTTCGTTTATTAAAACTAGACCCTATTTTACAAACAGGAATGAGAGATGGATTTATTTCTATGGGACATGGTAGAGCTATCATTAATGTTGAAAACTCTGAAGATCAACTCAATATTTACAAAAAAATTTTACAAGAAAAATTATCAGTAAGGCAAACTGAAGAGTTGGTGAAAAAGTTAAAAATAAGTCCCTACTCAAAAACAACCAACAACAAAGTTCTACCTAAGTATATAGAAGATAGTTTATCAGACATTAACTCGTTTCTTGGTCATAAGATAAATATAACAGTGAGCACGAAGGGGAAAGGAAAAATTTCAATTCCGTTTCATTCAAAAGAAGATTTTGAACGAATAAAAAACTTACTCAAATAATTGTTTAAAAAAAGCCTCATATTAAGAATTTTTTTTCTTCTATGCTCATTTTGCTGTTTCAGTCAAAAAGACACTGTTAAGATAGTCCCTTCAAATAGAATAATCTCACTTAACAAAGTATACAATCCGCTTGCTCCATCAAAAGCTGCTTTTTATTCTGCTATTTTTCCTGGTGGCGGTCAAATTTTTAATAAGAAATATTGGAAAGTTCCTTTAGCTTGGGCAGCAGTTGGTATCCCTACCTATTTTTATCTAGATAACAACACTGAATATAAAAGGTATAGAACAGCTTACAAACAAAGAAGAAATGGTTTACAGGACGAATTTAGTTTAGAAGATGGAACCGAAATTATTTCATTAACAGGTTTGGAAAGAGCTCAAAAAACCCTGAGGGGCAACAGAGATTTATCAATACTAGTAGCAGTACTTGGATATGTGCTTCAAATTGTAGAGGCGAGTGTTAATGCTCATTTATTACAGTTTGATACCAGTGATAATTTAACTGTAAACCCAATAATGATGATCGACCCTATAAAAATAGAAGCGCCTTCAGTTGGATTTAGTTTTAAATATGCTTTCTAAATGAAGAAGCTATATATAATTTTAAAACCAAAGAAAATATTCTCTCAATAAAGTAAAGATTCATTAAAGACTTATAAGGTATGAAAATTGCACTCTTAGGCTACGGTAATATGGGTAAAGAAATTGAAAAAATAGCTTTACAAAGAGGACATGAAATAATTTTAAAAATAAAAGGAAATCAAGAGTATGATATTTCTCAAGTAGATATAGCAATAGACTTTAGTGTTCCAAGTGCAGCCTTAAATAATGTAATCACTTGTTTTAAAAATAATATACCAGTAATTTCAGGAACTACAGGCTGGTTAGAACATTACGATAAAGCACTAGAAGTTTGTAAGAAAAATAATGGAAGTTTTATTTACGCCTCAAATTTTAGCATTGGTGTTAATGTGTTATTTGAACTAAACAAGCAGTTTAGTAAAATGATGAATTCATTAGATGAATATTCTGTAAATATTGAAGAAACTCATCACACAAATAAGTTAGATTCCCCTAGTGGAACAGCTATCACACTTGCCCAAGGAATTATTGAGAACTCTCCAAAAACTGATTGGAGATTAACAGAAAAAAATATTAAAACAAACAGTAAATTAATTCCTATTAATGCAAAAAGAGTTCAAAATATTCCAGGCACACACATCGTTTCTTATACATCAGAAGTCGATTCTATAGAAATTAAGCACACAGCAAAAAATAGAAAAGGGTTTGCTCTGGGGGCTATTATTGCAGCAGAATGGTTGTTCAATAAAATTGGCATCTATACAATGAAAGATGTGTTAAACATAGGTTAAAAACCGTAACATTTTCTTTTATTTGCAACTAATAATTAAAATTTAAAAACATATTATGACATTTACTGAATGGTTTATTTTTTTTCTAGTTTTACAGCTTATCCATTTTGCTGGAACTTGGAAATTATATCAAAGAGCCAATAGAAAAGCATGGGAGGCTGCAATTCCAATTTACAATGCAGTTGTCTTGCTTGGAATTATAAAAAGGCCTAAATGGTGGGTGTTTTTGTTATTCTTCCCAATCGTAAATCAATTAATGTTTCCCATATTATGGATAGAAACAGCTAGAAGCTTTGGTTTTAATAAAAGAAAAGATACAGCATTACTATTATTAACATTTGGGTTTTACTTATTTTATATAAATTATGCTACTGACTCACCTCACAAACAAGATAGAAGTACAAAACCTAGAACCGGCTTGGGAGAATGGGTAAGTTCTATTGCTTTTGCTATTATAGCTGCTACCCTGGTTCACACCTATATAATGCAACCCTACACAATTCCCACTTCATCGTTAGAAAAAACATTATTAGTTGGAGACTATTTGTTTGTTAGTAAATTTCATTATGGTGCTAGAGTTCCAACTACTACTATTGCTACCCCAATGCTTCATGATAGTCTACCAACCTCTATAATAGCTAATAAAAATATTAAATCATATCTAAAGACTCCTCAAATTCCATATTTAAGAGTTCCTGGTTTTCAGAAAATAAAGCGAAATGATATTGTAGTTTTTAACTGGCCTGTAGATACCTTAGTTCATTGGACAGACCCAAG
>CAZAIL010000032.1:0-1102 GCA_964485155.1 uncultured Flavobacterium sp. | reverse complement strand
TTAAGAAAAGATTCTGAAATTGACAGTGTTATTAAAGTAATTGAACCCAAAGGAAGTACAGATAGGAACGTTTTCCCTCAAGTTGCTAGCTTGGGTTGGAATACAGATAATTATGGTCCTATTTATATCCCAAAAGAAGGAAGTACTGTTCAATTAAATAAAAATTCATTGCCATTTTATAAAGGGATTATTAGTAACTATGAGCACAATCAATTAGAAGTAATAGGTGAACATATTTTCATCAATGGAAAAAAGGTAACTTCATACACTTTTAAGCAAGACTATTATTGGATGATGGGAGATAACAGGCAGAACTCTTTAGATGCTAGAAGTTGGGGCTATGTTCCTTTTGATCATGTTGTAGGAAAACCAGTTCTAATTTGGTTTAGTATAGAAGATGGTAAAATACGTTGGGAAAGACTATTTACTACCGTTGGAGGCAGTGGAGAACCCGTTTCTTATTTACTGTATTTTTTAATTGCCTTAGTAGGATATATCGGGTATTCATTGTTGAGAAAAAATAAAAAAGAAGTGTAGCAATGGCCCTTTTTATACCAACATATTTCTCACCTATCTCTCAATATAAGGCAATCTTAAATTCAGAAACATTAATTTTTGAAATAGAAGATAATTTTCAGAAACAAACGTATAGAAATAGGTGTTATATCTATGGTGCAAATGGTAAACTACTATTAAATATTCCTGTTTCACATCCAAAGTCTGTTGAAAAAATAAAAACAAAAGATATATTAGTTGAAAATTCAGATTGGCAAAAACAACACTACAAGTCATTAACATCAGCTTACAATCACTCCCCTTTTTTTGAATTCTACAAAGATGATTTATTGCTTTTTTTTAATAAGAAATACAAATACCTACTAGATATTACTATAGACTCTTTTTGTCTTATTAATGATGCTTTAGAGTTATCTAAAAAGTATAGCGCTTCACTTAAATATGATGAAACAAATCTAAATGATTATAGGTATCTAGCCAATAGTAAAAAAAAAACTGACTATTATTTTGAACATTACACTCAAATATTTGATGATAAGCATGGTTTTTTAGAAAACCTTTCCATATTAGATTTACTTTTTATGGA
>CAZAIL010000031.1:14992-19073 GCA_964485155.1 uncultured Flavobacterium sp. | reverse complement strand
TTCCTTCTTGTTGAAAGATACTCCCACTAGTACTATGGGTAATAGTTTCAGAACCACCACTTGCACTAAACGTATAGTTTGTGATTGGTGCCTGAGTAAATAATCGTTTTTGCCAATCGGTTCCTACCCCAAACCCATCAATATTTGGATAAGGAATACTATTTCCATTAGCTATTTCTGCTTCATTTACATAGACAGCATATTCACTGGCATTCATTAAGCCCAATTGATTGGAAGCTTCTTGAATTGAAGAATATGAATTGAATGTAAACTGGGTGGGTCTATTTTTTTTCCCTGATTTTGTGGTAATTAAGACCACTCCATTAGCTGCTTGAACACCATAAATAGCAGAACTAGCATCTTTGATGATATCCATTTTTTCGATATCATTAGGGTCTATTACACTGAGATCGGAGCCAATATTTACTCCGTCTACAATTACAAGAGGTGAGTTGTTTCCATTGGTAGTAATACCACGTATTCTAATGTTTAGTGAAGATCCTGGAGATCCTGAATTTGCTGTGACTTGAACTCCGGCTGCACTTCCTGTTAGCGCTTCTTCAATTCTAGACGGATTTTTTTCGGCTATCTTCTCAGCGTTTAGTGAGGAGAACGCTCCAGTTACCAACTCTTTCCGTTGACTTCCATAACCGATTACAACGATCTCATTTAGGGTTTCAGAGCTTTCTTCAAGAACTACGTTGATAATTTCATTATCAACTGTTAATTCTTTTGTTTCGAAACCAAGATAGCTAAACACTAAAATAGAACCTTTGGGGACAGAAGATATTTTATAATTTCCATCAAAATCTGTGACGTCTCCTTTTGAGGAGTTTTTTATAATAACATTCACACCAGGGAGGGTTTCACCTGTAACAGCATCTGTAACTACACCTTTGACATTAATGTTTTGAGCATATAATGTGTTAGATATAAAAATGAACGAAATTAAAACAATGAGTTTTCTCATATAAATATTTTATCATTTAATTAATGATACTAAATTAACCGTATTATTTAGAAAATTGATATTTACTACCTCAATAAAAAACATACATCACAAAAAAAAGAGATAAAAAACAGGAAGTCATATTTTTAAACTAATTAGGATGCTTTTAAAAAAAAAAAAGTTGTGATGTTATGGTAATGTATGGTTTTTTTAGGGTTACCGTAACATTATATTTCTAATATATAACTGCTTAAGCTGGCTTCATGTGGTAAATTCATCTTTTTTCTAAGGCGATATCTTTTAACTTCTACACTTCGGATGGATATATTAAGTAGTGGCGCGATCTCTTTTGAAGATAAATTTAATCTCAAGTATGTGCAAAGCCTTAGATCATTTGAAGTTAGATTGGAGTGTTTATGCTTCAGTTTTTTCATAAAGCCTTTATCGGTATTTTTAAAAGCTTCTTCAAATAATTTCCAATCATTAGAAGTATTTAAATTTGTATTGATAAGTTTTATGACAGTAGTAATACCGTCTTTATCTTTTGTTGAACCCAGCTCTTTTTTTATCGTCCCTAATAATTCGTTACGTTTTATTAAATTCATTGTAGATAATCCTAATTCTCTATTTTTAGAATCGATATCTTTTTGTAAATCTAAATTTTTAAAATGCATTAATTGTTGTTCATTTTCCAATTGTTTTATTTCTAATTCCTTCTCTTTTTTCTTTAAAAGTTTTTCGCGTTGGTTTTTAAAATAATTTCGATGAAGAATATTTATTATTATTAAAATCAGAACTCCTGAAAAAAAGTAAATTATTAAGAATAAAGGCTTCAGGTACCAGGGTTTTGCTATTGTGAAATTATACTTTATTTTATTATTGGTTTCTAAATTGCCAATCTTCGCACTTGCTTCAAAAATATAGCTACCATGTGGCAGATTCTCAAAATAAACCTCTGATTTTGAAGACCAATCACTCCAATTATTATTAGAACCTACAAGTCTGTACCTAAATAGAGACGGGAAATATTTGCTATAATTAGATATGCTGTATGAAATTTTAATATGATTTTCTTTATTTTCTAGAGCCCCTCCTTTTACTAGACTTAGCGATTTTTCTTCATTTTTTATGGAATGTGCACTAACCTCATCTAGTTTAATAGTGTGATTTATTTTATTTCTATAAGTTAAGTCTGTAATAATGTAACCACTAGTAATACCTATTAAATATTTATCATCTCCAATATAAAGGATGTTTTCGTATCCATCTTTTGTTTCCCTCACGATATTTGGAACAGGTATAGAGAATAATTCATACTTAGCACTAAGTCTTTCTCTTTGGACATAGGATATGTTTTGTTCTGTAAATGCAAATAACTTATTGTTAGCATTAATTAACTTCCCGGAAATATAGCTTGTAAAATCGTATAAATTACTTAGAATACTGTCTTTTTTAAAATCTAAAGAGTTAGTATCGTAGAAAAACACACCACTATTTGAGCCATACAAAACCTTATTATTATAGGAATTAAGACTAGATTTTATGCTTTTTTTTACTACTGTCTTTGAATAGGATAGTACTTGATTAAAACCAGTATCAATTTTTAATTTATATACCCCCTTATGCTCATGACTCACTAAAACTTCATTTTGTTTAATAAACTCAAGATGTCTTGATGAGATTCCAAATCCTTTTATTTTGTTTCTTAACACCCACTTATTATTTTCTTTTTTAAGAATATATAAGCCTTCATAATTACCCTGAATTATAAGGTCTGGATTGTTATCAATCTCCTTAAAAATCCATGTTCCCGAGGTATTGTAAATCCTTTCAGCTTTTCCCTTAGAAATTATAAATGATCCTTTATCGTGACCACAAAACAAGGTGTTTTTTATTTTTTGTAGTGACCAAACTTGCCCTTCTGTTCCTTTGACAAATTTAAAGTCACCTTTTTGATCTTTGTTTTTATAAAAAAGACCCTGATTTGTTCCTAAATATAAAATATCATCATCTATAAAGGAGGTATATACTGAGCCTAAAATTCCTAAATCATCTTTGTAAACTCTAAAAGGTGCATTAAAGTTTATATTGCTTATACCATTATCTAGCCCTAGCCAAACATTTTCCTCTTTGTCTTCATATAAAGAAAGAACTGTATTGTTTCCCAGACCATTACTTTGATTAATAGTATATTCAATTTTCTTTTTTGTATTTACATATATAATTCCGTTTGAAACAGTACCAAGGATGAAGTCACCATTTTTTAACTGTAAGCTATTGTAAATACTATAGTTACTTAATTTAGCATTTAGCTTAGAATCCCATTCTTTGATAAATTTTCCATTTTGTTTGATGAAAAAACCTAGTTCTTTAGTTTGGAATAATAACTGATTATTAATGCTGAAAATATTTATTACGATGTTGTTTTTTAATAAAGGATTATCAGTAATTAATATTTCTTCATCATTTTTAAGCTTATAGATACCTTCATAAATTTTTTGGTAATAGATTTCATTATTTACCTTGTAAATTTTAGTAATAGTGGTTTTCGATTTAATTATATCTATCGTTTTTAACTTAGTGTCGTAAATGTAAATTCTGTCTAAAGATTGAAACAGAATCCAGCGATCAAGTTCTAATATATTCCAAAATTCCTCGTCTTCAGCAAGAGGAACCTTTTCATTTTTGGTTATCGAGCTATATTCTAGTATTCCAAGCTTATTGCTTTCCCAATAACCAAAATCCATATAACTACCTGTGTAGATTTTGTCTTCAATAACCCTCACAGATCTAACGATAGAAGAGTTTGCAGATTTGTAAAGTTTCCAGCGTGCTCCATTATAGGTTAGCAACCCTTTATTGTTGGCAAAATAAATAGTTTTATCATCACTTTGAGAAATTCCCCAGTTTTGATCTTCTGCGCCATAATCTTTTGGCTTAAAAACTTCGATAGGAGGGAGTTCTTGCGAAAAAATACTTAGTTGAGTAACTATGAATAAATAAATAAAATGTCTAAATTTCATTACCTAGGCTTAAAAAATTAATAATTACCAAGAGAAGGAAGTCCTTAATAAAATAAAATCTCTTTAAATGTTTGGTTACTAAATTAAGCTAAATCTTTTAAATACAACG
>CAZAIL010000031.1:0-14892 GCA_964485155.1 uncultured Flavobacterium sp. | reverse complement strand
AAAATCTCTTTAAATGTTTGGTTACTAAATTAAGCTAAATCTTTTAAATACAACGTTTTTTAACTTTTCTGTAGTGTTTGTGTTAAGGTTTCATATATTTTATGAATATTAAATTGGTTTAGAAACAAATTAACTAGCACAAATTTTATTTTAGGTGAACAGGAAAACAACTTAAATAAACATAAGTTTTTGTAACTTATCCTTTTATTTCTAATCAAATCACTATGCCAAACTATACACTAAAAGTTAACGGGGAACAAGTCACAGTAACTGTTGATGCAGATACACCTTTACTATGGATTTTGAGAGATGAACTAAACATGGTAGGAACTAAATTTGGTTGTGGTATTGCTCAGTGTGGTTCTTGTACCGTTCATGTTGATAACGCAGCAGTAAGAAGTTGTTCTTTACCCGTTTCTTCTATTTCTGGAGAATCCATTACAACAATTGAAGGACTTTCAGAGAACGGGACACACCCTGTGCAAGAAGCCTGGAAAGAAATTGATGTTCCACAATGCGGTTATTGTCAGGCCGGTCAAATAATGACAGCTTCTGCCTTTTTAAAAGAAAACTCAACCCCAACAAAAGAAGAGATCAGAGAGGCTATGCATGGAAATATCTGTAGATGTGCTTCTTATAATAGAATAGAAAAGGCTGTAGAATTGGCTGCTAAAAACTCATAAATTAACCAAGCATAAAAAATTATGAAGTCTCAAAATAAATCACCTAGTTTTAGTAGAAGAAATTTTTTAAAAACATCTGTACTTGCTGGAGGAGGTATGTTAATTGGGTTTAACTTCTTAAGTGCTTGTAAGCCAGAAGCCATTGTCCCTGTAGACATTTCAAAACTTAATTTTAATGATTTTAACGCATTTATAAAAATATCCGAAGAAGGCTATGTTACTATTTTTTCACCAAATCCTGAAATAGGACAAGGGGTTAAAACTTCTATGCCAATGATTATTGCTGAAGAATTAGATGTTTCTTGGGATAAGGTTTCTGTATCGCAAGGACAATATGATCCCGTAAATTATCAAAGACAAGTTGCTGGAGGAAGTCAGTCTATCCGCTTTGGGTGGGATGCTTTGCGCCAGACAGGAGCAACAACCAAACAAATGTTAGTCAATGCAGCCGCTGCAAAATGGGGTGTTGAAGCTTCTACTTGTTCAGCTTCCCAAGGAATTATTACCAATGCAAATGGAGAAACTCTAGGATATGGAGAAGTAGCCAAAGAAGCCGCTATTTTAGAGATTCCAGAAAATGTAATCCTAAAAAAATCGAAGGATTATAACATAATTGGACAAGATATAAAGAATGTAGACATTCAAAAAATTATTACAGGGAAACCCTTATTTGGATTAGATTATACTTCTGAAGGAATGGTTTATGCCTCTGTTTTAAGACCACCAGCTTTTGGTAAAAAATTAGTTAGTTTTGATGATCGTATTACCAAAAGCATCAATGGCGTTTTAGAAGTAGTGAAATTTGGTAATAAGATTGCTGTTTTAGGGAGCAATACTTGGGCAGCGATGAAAGGTAAAAAAGCGTTGGTTGTTGAATGGAAACATGATATAAAATTAGAAAATACAGAAGATCATGACACTGCGCTATTTAAGATTTTAGAGGGTAATAAATTTGATACTAGACGTGAAGATGGTAATATAAAAATGGCATTTGCTCAAGCAGATAAAATTATAGAGAGAACTTATGAGTCTCCTTTTTTACCTCACAATTGTATGGAACCAATGAATTTCTATGCGAATGTTATGCAAACTAAAGTTCATCTTGTAGGACCCATTCAAACACCAGCTTGGACAGTTGGGAAGATTGCTAAATTACTAGATAGAGATTCAAAAGAAATTCATTTAGAAATGACTCGTATGGGAGGAGGTTTCGGAAGAAGGCTTTATGGAGATTTTGCAGAGGAGGCTGCTGAAATTTCAAGTTTAGCAAAAAAGCCAATTAAAGTTGTTTTTTCAAGAGAAGATGATATGGCAGCGGGAACCTATAGGCCAGCTATCAAATACAGGATAAAAGCATCTTTAAAAGATGGAGAAATTACAGGATATCATCTAAAAGAAGCTGCTATAAATGGAAATATGTATGGATCAATCCCGAATTTTTTTCCAGCAGGATGTATTCCAAATTATAAAGTAAGTACTGCGAATCACCAAAGTAATATAACTACAGGAGCGTGGAGAGCGCCCTACACAAACTTTCTAGCTTTTGCAGAGCAAAGTTTTTTTAGTGAATTAGCAGATGAATTAGGAGTAGACCATCCTATGCTCCTTATTAAATTACTTCAAAAAGTAAAAGGGACAAAAGATGAACAGATTCAGTATTCTGCTGAAAGAATGGAAAAAACCATTAAACTGGCTGTCGAAAAATCTAACTGGAGTAAAGTAACAGAAGGAACTTACCAAGGGTTTTCAGCTTATTATAGCCATAATACGCATGTAGCAGAAGTTGCAGACGTTGAAATGGTTGAAGGAGTGCTGGTTGTTAAAAAAGTTACAGTAGCTGTTGATTGTGGAATTGTAGTCAATCCTTTAGGTGCAAAAAATCAAATTGAAGGCGGGGTTATTGATGGTATCGGACACGCAATGTATGGCGATTTCTCTTTTAAAAGCGGAGCTCCAAAGGCCGTTAATTTTGATAATTACCGTTTAATTAGAATGCAAGAAACTCCTGAAGTAAGCACTCATTTTGTTGAAAGCGATCTATCACCAACAGGATTAGGAGAACCAGGATTACCTCCAGCAGGAGGAGCTGTTGCTAATGCCATTCATGCAGCAAAAGGGGAACGATTATTAAAACAGCCGTTTATCAATCAATTAGAAATGTCTAAGAGTGAAATATTAGGATAATTCAAGTAGTTTTTCATACGCTTCTTTGGTGTCAACATCAAAGAAAGGAGTCTTAGAAGTCATTTTTAAGACCTCTTTTTTATATTTTTTCACCACAGGTTTTGCGCCTTCATTATCAGATAATATTGATAATTCATTAAATAATGATTTGTCAAAAATAGCAGGAACACCTGCAACTTCTTCGTAGTTGGTGAGTATAATTCGCTTACCAGTAGTGTCTGATAATGAAATTAACTCTTCATAGTGTTCTGTATTTACGAGAGGCGTATCTGCTAACGTAACTAAAACTCTGTCATAATTATTTTTCTTTTTTATGAGCTCAATCCCTTTACTTAAAGAGCTTCCCATACCATCTTCCCAATTATTGTTTTTAAGAATTGTTACTTTCTGACCTCTAATAGATTTAAAAATATCTGCGAAATGAGCTCCAATAACAATAAAAACATCTGAATACTTTATGCTGTTGGCTTGTTCAATGGAGTGGAGTAATAATGTAGAATTGTTGTAGGGTAATAATTGTTTGGGCTCGCCCATTCTTTTAGACTCACCGGCAGCAAGAATTAATATTGCAGTTTTTGGCATCATTGATGTATTCCAATTTGTTTATCTTTCAAAGATATGGGTTTTTGATTTCTAATAACAGATAATATTTCAGCAAGTATGGAAATAGCTATTTCTTGAGGTGTTTCTGCCCCTATATTAATTCCAGCAGGGCCGTGTATTTTATCGAAAAAATCATCAGAAACCAAATCATTTTTTTCTAATAAATCATTCAACAGTTTCTCTCTTCGCTTGCTAGGTCCAAGCAAACCAATATAACTAGTTTCTTTTTCTATAAGTTCTGATAGGTACTTTAAATCTTTTACATAACTATGTGACATCATCATGACAGCAGTCTGAGAATCAAAAGAAATAGTACTGAATTCTTTTTCATCAATTCCTAAGTAACTAGAAGCGCCAGGAAAATCATCAATTGTCTTTAATTCATCTTTGGGAGCCACAATAATAACTCCCCAGCCTGTTAATGACGCATATTTACATAACTGAACAGCATCGTGTTCACAACCAACAATGACCAATTTAAAACCAGGCTTGATGGTTTGAGTGAATAGTGTTAGGTTTTTTTCTGGCTTTACAATAGATACAGGAAATTCTCCCTTAGAAAAATGAAAACAAGAACTTCCTTCATGTTTTTTTGATGTCTCTTTTGAAAAATAGGAGCTAATGGAAAAAGGTTTTCTAGAGAGACATTGCTTTTCAAAAGCATCAAAAAATGCTTCAGTAGGATGAAAAGGTTCAATTAAAATATATAAAAAACCTTCACATCCAAGACGATACCTGCCATCATACTCCATTAATGTTGAGGTATTGGTTTCAAAAATCCGCCGTGCTTGTCGTAATATTTCTTTTTCTACACAACCACCACTAACGGCGCCAATCATTTTCCCATTTTCTTGGATAGACATTCTAACTCCTGGCCTTCTATAGGATGAGCCATCTAAAGAAACGACAGAAGCAAGCGCGGTTTTAATGCCTAGACTTTGTGCAATTTTAGCTGAACGGATAATATCTTTTAATTCGTGTAACATATATAAGATTACCAAATTACGAATTTTTGAAGTTTCCTAAAGATTCATTTTCAACTTTTAAAAAAGTTTTTAAAACCGTTATCTTTACTTATAAATAATTAATTCATGAAAAAATCAACATATATATTTATAATAAGTTTCTTTACAGTAGGAACTATGTTCGCTCAAAAAAATAATGTAGCCGCCAATGTTTATTGGTCTCAAGGGAAAGCAGAAGTAAATGTGTATGAAGTTTCTCAAAATAGATATCAAGAAAATCACCCAGGACAACTTGTAAGTGTTTTTGTAACTGAAGATTTTTTGACAGATAAACAGGTAAAAAATGAGCGTTATACAAATAAAAACTCTACCTGGATTCTGAAGAACATTCAATTAAAAAAATTCACAACGGGTGTCTACGATTATTCATTATTTAGCGTTGTTTTTACGCCCATCGATAGAAATAAATTTCCAAAATCATTAAAAGTATCTGCTTCATCTCAAGAATGGTGTGGCACCATATTCACTCAATTTAATCTTATTGAAAATACAGATTATAAAGTAGAACACCGCTCTTATTTTGAAGCAGAAGGCGATAGAACTACAAGAATGAAAAAATCATTTTTAGAAGATGAAGTTTTTACGGTACTTAGGATGAATCCGTCATTATTACCAATAGGAACTATTCAGTTAATTCCTCCTGCAAATTATATTCAATTAAAACACCTACAATTTCAATCTTTTAAAGCAACAGCCTCATTAACTTCTTACGACAAAAAAGAGGTGTCTGGAATAAATTTAATGGAATATAAAATCGAGTATTCTCAGTTGAAAAGAAGCATGAGTATTATTTTTGAAAACAAAACACCCTATAAAATTGTAGGTTGGTTTGAAACATTTCCATCTGCTTTCGATGGAAAACTAAGAACCACTAGCGCCATCTTAAAAGCTCAAAAAATGCTGACTTATTGGAGCCAGAATAGTTTGAAAGATGAGCATTTAAGAAAGGAATTGGGTCTTCATTAAAAGAAAATATCTTGAGCTAATCTAAAGGTATTGGCATGTGCATCTATAATAATTTTAATATCGGGAGAATATCCGCCACCCATACTACACATTACCGGAATAGAAAGGTCTTTACAGGTCTGTAATACAAATCTATCACGTTCTTTACAGCCTTCTACAGTCAGAGATAGTTTTCCTAGCTTATCAGTTGAAATAACATCTACACCACATAGATAGTAGATGAAATCTGGTTGTTGTGTTGTAATTAAATAAGGTAAGGTTTCTTTTAAAATAGATAAATATGCCGTGTCTTCCGTTCCGTTTTCTAGGGCAATATCTAGATCGCTCTTTTCTTTATGAAACGGATAATTGCTTTTTCCATGCATAGAAAATGTAAAAACGGTATTGTTATTTTGAAAAATTTCTGCAGTTCCATTTCCTTGATGAACATCTAAATCTACAATCAATATTTTATTTGCCAATCCTTTTTCTTGAAGATACCTAGCGCCAATAGCTTGGTCGTTTAACATACAAAAACCTTCTCCTTTATTTGTAAAGGCATGATGTGTACCACCAGCAATATTCATTGCAACTCCATATTTTATAGCAAATTCGCTAGCCTTCATTGTTCCATCAGCAATCATCATTTCTCTGGCAATTAGTTCTTCACTTAAAGGGAATCCAATCTTTCTAGCTGCTTTTTGATCTAGAGTGATGTTTAATAAATCGGATACATACGCAGCATCATGAACTAAAAAAAAGTATTTATTATTTGGAATTTCAGGCTCAAAGAAATTCACTTCATTGCAGGTACCTTCATAGACTAACTGCTGAGGTAAAAGATCATATTTTTCCATCGGAAACCTATGTCCGTCTGGCAAATGATGTTTGTAAATTGCATGATATGCTATTTTTAGCATTAACTTATTTGTTGTCCGTTGCTTACTTTTTGTTCTGGTTCTAAAAAAGCTAATTTTCCATCAGGAGTGTCTGTCATTAAAATCATTCCTTGACTTTCTACCCCTCTAATTTTTCTAGTAGCTAAATTAGTTAAGACAGTTACCTGCTGTCCAATAATATCTTCGGGAGAAAAGCTTTCTGCAATTCCAGAAACAATGGTTCTTACGTCGATGCCAATATCTACTTTTAGTTGTAGTAATTTTTTAGTTTTTGCAATTTTCACAGCCTCTAAAATAGTTCCAACCCTCATATCTAACTTAGTAAAGTCCTCAAAATCAACGGTTTCTTTTTGAGGTTCTATCACTTTGTTTTCTTGCTCGTTTGCTTTTTTAGTAGCAGCTAGCTTTTCTAATTGAATAGTGACCGTTTTATCTTCTATTTTTGAAAATAACAATTCTGCAGACCCAATTTGATGATTGGCAGGGAGTAAGACCTCTTTTTCTGAAACATCATTCCATGAGCTGTCATTCTCATTAGAAATATGCAACATTTTTTTTAATTTATCTGAGGTAAAAGGTAAGAAAGGCTCAGAAACTACTGCTAAAGCAGCAGAAATTTGCAGGGCAACATACATGATTGTTTTTACTCGCTCTTCATCTATTTTAATTACTTTCCAAGGCTCCTCATCTGCTAGGTATTTATTTCCTAATCTAGCAAGATTCATTAACTCTTGTGAAGCTTCTCTAAAACGGTATCGTTGGATAGATTTCCCAATACTTTCTGGAAAGTGTTTGATTGCAGCTAAAGTGTCTTCATCAACTTCTGTAAATTCACCTGCTGCAGGAACCTGCCCTTCATAATATTTATTAGTTAAAACAACAACACGATTGATAAAGTTTCCAAAAATGGCTACCAATTCATTGTTGTTTTTTGCTTGAAAATCTTTCCAAGTAAAATCGTTGTCTTTATTCTCTGGAGCATTCGCAGTTAAAGTATAGCGCAATGCGTCTTGCTGATTTGGAAAGTCTTCTAGATACTCATGTAACCAAACAGCCCAATTTTTAGAGGTTGATAATTTATTTCCTTCTAAATTTAAAAATTCGTTTGCAGGAACATTTTCAGGTAATATATAACTACCATGGGCTTTTAGCATGCTTGGAAAAATAATACAATGAAAAACAATATTATCTTTTCCTATAAAATGAACCAGTTTTGTGTTTTTATCTTTCCAATAATCTTCCCAGTTTTTACCTTCTCGTTCTGCCCATTCTTTGGTTGAAGAGATATAACCAATAGGTGCATCAAACCAAACATACAGAACTTTCCCTTCGCCTCCATCTACAGGAACAGGAATTCCCCATTCTAAATCTCGAGTAACTGCCCTTGGTCTCAATCCATCATCAATCCAAGATTTCACCTGTCCTAGAACATTAGATTTCCAATCACTTTTATGGCCATCTAAAATCCACTCACGTAAAAAAGACTCGTGTTTATCTAAAGGTAAAAACCAATGTTTAGTTTCCTTAAGTGTTGGAGCGTTTCCTGTAATAGCAGATTTAGGATTAATTAAATCGGTGCCGTTATGACTGGTTCCACAATGTTCACATTGATCTCCATAACTTTCTTCAAAACCACATTTTGGACAGGTTCCAACAACAAACCTATCTGCTAAAAACTGATTGGCTTCAGCATCATATAATTGGGCTGTTACTTCTTCAATAAAATCTCCTTTTTTATGTAAGTCTATGAAAAAATCTGAGGCTGTTTTGTGATGAATTTTTGAAGAAGTTCTTGAGTAATTATCAAAAGAAATTCCAAAATCTTTAAAAGACTGTTTAATGATTGTATGATATTTATCTATAATCTCTTGAGGAGAAACTCCTTCTTTTTTTGCACGCATTGGGATGGCAACCCCATGCTCATCACTACCACAGATATAGGCAACATCATTTCCTGTTAATCGTAAATATCTTGCATAAATATCTGCAGGAACGTATACCCCTGCTAAATGACCAATATGAATAGGCCCGTTAGTATAAGGTAAGGCTGCAGTAACAGTATATCTTTTAGAAGAACTCATGAATATTGTTTTGAACTAATTTTTGATTGACAAAAGTACAAAAAGCAAGTTGAACATATTTTTGAAAGCCCAATGAATTTAGATACATTTACAAAAATGATTTATATGAAGAGACGAATTAAATTCGTATTCGTAGTTTTATTCCTCATTTCTTTTTTGTCTTTTGGGCAAAAAAGGAATGATTCAATTTCTAAACCCATGAAATTAGTGCAACCAAAGTACCTAGAGGCAGGAGATAGTATTGCTATAGTAGCTTCTGCAGGAATACTTATAAAAAGAGAAGAAATTATAGATGAAGCTAAAAAACTAGCAGAAAGTTGGGGTCTAAAGGTTTTTATTGGCGATCATGTTTTTAACCAGAATAATCATTTTGCAGGCACGGATGAAGAACGAGCAAGTGATTTTCAAAAAGTATTAGATAACCCAAGTATAAAAGCAATTTGGTGTGCAAGAGGGGGTTATGGAAGCGCACGTATTTTAGATAAATTAGAGTATACTAAATTTAAAGCAAGACCAAAATGGATTGTTGGGTATTCAGATATAACTGCCTTTCATAGTCATATCCATAATCTAGGAATACAAACCATACATGCTATGATGGGAACTAGCTTATTATTTGATCTAGAAGAAACAAAACAAAGTATTGAAACATTTAGAAAGGCTTTGTTTGGTGAAGAGCTGAGGTATGAAATAAACTCCTCTGAATATAATAAAAAAGGAGATGCAGAAGGTGTTTTAGCTGGCGGAAACCTAAGCATTTTACAAAGTATGTTAGGAAGTGAAAGTCAATTAAACACTGATGGGAGTATTTTATTTATTGAAGAAATTGGCGAATATAAATACCATATAGACAGAATGCTTCACAGTTTGAAAAGAGCAGGATATTTTGACAAGTGTAAGGGACTTATTGTAGGGGATATGAGCAATATTAAAAAGAACACAACTGCTTGGGGAAGCTCTGTAGAACAGCTTATCTTAGAAGTAGTTGCGGAGTTTGATTTTCCTGTATTATTTAATTTTCCAGCAGGCCATGAAACAGACAATAGAGCTCTTATTTTAGGAAAGACAATTACAATGAATATTAAATCAACAACATCAGAAGTTATATTTAAATGAAAATTATAGAAGATAGTATAGCTGCTTTTGCCTCTTTTATTTGGGGATATCCATTATTATTATTATTAATTGGTGGAGGAATTTACCTTTTAATCCTTTCAAGATTTTTACCTTTTAGATATTTTGGCCACGCCATTCAAGTATTGCGTGGGAAATATGATGATCCTAATGATCCTGGGCAAATAAGTCATTTTCAAGCATTAACAACAGCACTCTCGGCTACTGTTGGAATGGGAAATATTTCTGGAGTTGCCGTTGCCATAGCTATGGGTGGGCCAGGGGCAATTTTCTGGATGTGGATTAGCGCTGTGGTTGGTATGTCTACAAAGTTTTTTACCTCTTCTTTGGCTATTATGTACAGAGGGAAAGACAGTGAAGGAGAACTACAAGGAGGGCCTATGTATTTTATTACAGAAGGCTTAGGGAAAAAATGGAAACCATTGGCAATTTTTTTTAGTGCATGTGCCATGATTGGGGCATTACCTGTTTTTAATGTAAATCAATTAACACAAGCAGTTAATGATATATTATTAAAGCCAAACGGAGTAGAAGTAACCAACTATACAAATTTAGTGATTGGTGTTTTTCTTGTAATTATTACCTCCATAGTGGTTCTTGGTGGTTTAAAAAGAATTGGGAAGGTTACCTCTCGGTTAGTTCCGTCTATGGTGTTACTCTATTTTATTCTAGTAGTTGTCATATTGATTGTACATATAGAGGTTGTTCCTAAATACTTTTTGATGATATTCACAGATGCTTTCTCTGCAGATTTCATTAAAGGAGAATCTGTATTAGGAGGTGTTGTAGGTGCTTTAATAATCTTAGGAATAAAACGTGGAGCATTTTCTAATGAAGCCGGTGTAGGAACTGCGCCAATGGCACACGGAGCTGCAAAAACAGATGAACCCATTAGAGAAGGATTGGTGGCTATGTTAGGCCCATTTATAGATACTATTATTGTATGTACGCTAACCGCATTGGCTATTTTAGTAACGGGTGTATGGCAAACAAGTGACACCAATGGTGTAAGTTTAACAGCCACAGCTTTTGGAAATGCTATGCCGGGAGTTGGAAAATATTTACTGATGATTTGTGTTGCCATCTTTAGTATTTCATCCTTATTTTCATACTCATACTACGGTACCAAATCACTCTCGTTTTTAGTGGGTTCTAAATACAAGCATTTATACAATTACCTATTTATTGCAAGTATTCTGATTGGAGCAACTGCCAGCTTAGATACCATGATTAATTTAATAGATAGTGCCTTTGCTTTGATGGCAATTCCAACCATGTTGGCAACTATTATTTTAGCACCAAAAGTGATGAAAGAAGCAAAAATTTATAGCAAAAAATTAAAAAATTCTAGGGATTAAATCTCCGTCTTGATAAAAAGGCTGAAAACGAGCAAAAAGCTCTTCAGAATACCAGTTTAATTCTCTGGTTTTTTTTACCATTTCTGCGTGTTTCGGATTTTTATATGCATAATTCATCATTGCTTCAGCATTAGACCAAAGAGAAAAGGTAGCCTGCATTAATAGTGGAAACTCACCAATTCCTTTAGAGAAAATTAACGCATCATAATTGTCCATAGATTTAGAAACAGACGGTACATTTTTCCAGAATTGATAGGCCAATTTTGGTTTAATTGTTGCTCTTGTAATCACTGCCAAAGGTTTTGTTTTATCAAATTCAACAGAAGCCTCAAACGGGTTTTGCTTGCTCCATTTTCCATGACTTTTTACTGTATGCATTAAGACATGGCTAAAGGATGCAGCTGTTTTGGTATATTTTTTCATAACATTGGTGCTTAAAAAATCTTTTGCTAATTCTTCAGATGTAAAAACAGCAACAAATCCAAATGTTGAAAAATCTGGTTTTATAGAAAACCCATTTCCGCTTCCAGTACCAAGTGGTTTAAAAAAAGAAAGACCTTTGGTTGTTTTTTGTTTAATTGGAGATCTTCCCATTCTTGAGAACGCATGCCATTTATTTTTTATTCCTGCATACTGAAAAAAAGAAATTAAAGTAGTTTGAGACATTTAAAGGTGTTTTTACAAAATTAAGTAATAAATGGTTTTGTATTTTAGTAAAATGGCAGAACATTATGAATTAGGAAAAAAAGGAGAACAATTAGCGATAGATTACCTAATAAAGCAAGGATATAAGATCGTAGAAAGAAATTGGAGGTTTCAAAAAGCAGAGATAGATATTATTGCTAGAAAAGAAGAAACACTTATTTCTGTTGAAGTTAAAACAAGGTCTACTAATAATTTTGGGAATCCACAAGATTTTGTGAATCCCAAAAAAATTAAATTAATGGTTCTAGCAATGAATGAATATGTTCTTAAGAAAGATCTAGATGTAGAGGTTCGATTTGATATAATGGCAATCACAAAAAATAAAAGGAGTTTTGATATTGAACATCTAGAAGATGCTTTCTTGTATTTTTAATTTAATTTTCTTAAAACTAACTTTAAATCATCTATAGTTTCAGGGATTGAAATAATTTGTTTGTCTATCCCTAATATAAAATAGGTTGGTGTAGAATTAATTTGATAAGTTCTTGCAGTCGGGTTTTCCCATTTCCCTAAACCTAACACATGATGCCATCCTGGCATTTTAAGCTGATAATTTATCCATGTTTTATCTGAAGTTTCCATGGCAAAAGCAATCACTTTTGTATTGGTTTTATCTTTCATGTATTGATATATTTCTGGAATTTCTCTCAGGCAATGTGAACACTCTGTACTGTAAAAAATGATCAAATAACTCAATTCATCATTTAAACTAGAAAGTTGAAACTCTTTGTCATTTTCAGTCCAAGAAAAATCTGGGGCAACTCTTCCAATATTGACACTCATTTTTTCAAGTATTTTCTTTTTAAACACCTTGTTTTGATCTTCTTGTGGAAGTTTATTAAAATGATTGTTGAATAAATAGTCTACTGTAGGAGTATTTTTAAATTCCGAAAACTGTGTTATCAGAAACTCTATCACAGCTGCTCTAAAAGAACTGTTTTTTATTTTTTTAAGGACTATTCCAGCTGCTTTTTTATAAAGCTCTTCTTGTGTGTCAGAATTTTCAGAATAGTGTAGATAAAATATAAAATCCGAAATTCTATCAATTAAAAAAGAAGAGTTGTAGAGTATATTATTTGAAAAGTCAATCTGATCAAAAAAATGATCTATAGAATCACTTAAATATTCTTCTGGGAGCTTTGCAATTTCAGGTGCATTAAATCTATCAGTTGCTTTTATAAAATGATAAACAAGCATGCCTTGAGATCTAACCAAATACTGTTGTTCAATCTTCTGTAGCTTATCAACCCAATTCCTGTAGGCCTCTTTTGTGTTATTATCTTTATTTTTAAAATAAGATCCTTGTAATGAGTCTATATTATTTTGGGCAAATGAAGTCTCCTTTAGAAACTTACTGTAAAGTATATTTTCCGTTGATTCTTTAAAAACTGTTGTTGCATTTGGATTACTTGGATCTAATTCAATTTCTACATCTTCTTTATTGAATAAAAAATCTATAAACCCATTACTTTTAAGATCATAGGTAATTCTGTAAGAACCAATTTTTGTGTCTTTAGGTAAATTAAATTTAAAAACACCCGTATTCCCTTCTGTTTCTATCTGAGTGTTTTTTATAAAAACCTGTTTTGCTCCTTCAACTTTATAAAGTAATACCCAAGAATGTTTTTTAACAGGATTTAGTGTGCCTTTTACAGAATATTGTGCATGAAGTGAGAAGTTAAGGAAGAAAAATAAAATCAGCAGGTTTTTCATATTATTACTTTAATGAGGAAACAAATTCAAAATTACATTTTCTTCTTTAAATTCTGTACTTTAGGACTAAATAAATCATCTATGAATTTTCAGAACAAAGTTGTTTGGATCACAGGAGCCTCCTCAGGAATTGGAAGAGCTTTAGCTCTAGAGTTGTCAAGTCAAAATGCATTGCTAATTATTTCAGCAAGAAATAAAGCATCATTAGAGGCTGTAAAGACAGCCTGTATAAATCAAGAAAATGTGTGGGTTTTGCCTTTAGATTTAGAAGCGCATTCAACATTTACTAAAATTACAGCAGGAGCAATCCAAATATATGGTCGAATAGATATTCTAGTCAATAATGGAGGCATTAGTCAACGGTCATTAGTAAAAGATACGTTGGTAGCTGTAGATAAAAAAATTATGGAGGTAAATTACACAGGAACAGTAGGGTTAACAAAAGCTGTATTGCCATATCTTTTAGAAAAAAAACAAGGGCAGATTGTAGTAACTACAAGTATTGTTGGTTTGATAGGTACTCCGTTAAGATCTAGCTATGCAGCATCAAAACATGCATTGCACGGTTTTTTTGATAGTTTACGTGCAGAAGTATATGACCATAACATAGATATTACATTAATTTGCCCAGGTTTTGTATCAACAAGTATTTCCATGAATGCTTTAACAGGGGATGGAACGTCACAGCAAAAAATGGACACTGCTACCGCTAATGGAATTTCACCAGAACGATTTGCCAAATTAATGGCAAAAGCAATTCACAGTAAAAAAGAAGAAGCCTACATTGCAGGCTTTAAAGAAAAATTAGGAGTTTATGTAAAAAGATGGTTTCCAAGAGTCTTTTCTATTATGATTAGAAAACTAAGTGTTACTTAAAAAATCCTAAATCCTCAAAATAATTTACAATGGCTTCTTTCATTAAAACAGTTTGTTCACCGGGCTTTAAACTTGGAAGATCTGTTAGTATTCTATAGTGTGGCCAGCCCTCTTTATCAAAGAAATCAAACTCGTAATACCCATAAGGCTCTAATAATTTACAAATTGCAACATGCATTAGATTCACTTTCTCATCTTTTTTGAAAAGCCTTTTCCCTTGCCCCAATTCTTGAACACCAATTAGATAGATAATACCATCTAAGTTTAATATGTCTCCATCAGAAAACTGCTGGGTTAACTTTTTTACTAAATAATCCCATTGATCTTTTAAATTTGTGGAATTTTCATGCGCTGATTTCATGCGGTAAAGATATCAAATTTAGCAACTTATTTTACCGGGCTAATGACAATATATTATGTAGGATTTTTTAGAGGGTTTCTATACATTTGCAACTAAATAAATTAATAAATGAACATTAAGAAAAGTATTAATTATTTTTTAGCTTTCTGTATTTCACTAAACGCTTTTTCACAAGAAAAAACACAAGAGTTGGATTCTATTGTAATCAATTCAACCAGAATTAGTTTGCCATTTAAGAAAAATTCTCGTACAATAAATATTATAACAGCAAAAGACATTAAAAATAGTGCAGCAACTAATGTTGCAGATTTATTGCAACAAGTTA
>CAZAIL010000030.1:3034-19101 GCA_964485155.1 uncultured Flavobacterium sp. | reverse complement strand
TAAAGCATAGAAAGTAGCATTTACATTGGTTGCTTTAGAATCATTTATAAATTGAATGCCATTTACTTTTTGTACATTTTCTAGTCGATGTTCAGCTCCTTCAAAATTTGCTAAACTATCTTTAATAGATTGGCTTCTTACATTTAATAATTGTGAAGCCAAGGCTCCAGCCATGGTGTTTTTTACGTTGTGTTTTCCTTGTAATCTTAGGTTAGATATGCTCATGCTAAATTCTTCTGTATTTAATTTTATTATTATCGTATCTTCTCTTAAAAATGCTCCATAATCCAATTCTTTTTCAATAGAAAAAGGAATTAATGCTGCATTCGTTTGATTTTTTTTTAACCAATTATCTATAGTCTGATCGTCTGCATCATATATTAAAAAATCATGTATTGTTTGATTTCTAGTAATCGTAAATTTTGAAGCAACATATTGATTAAAATCATATTCATATCGATCTAAATGATCTGGTGTTATATTTGTAATTATTGCAATATGTGGTCTAAAATCTATAACTCCATCTAATTGAAAACTGCTTAACTCTAAAACATAACTTTCAAAGTTCTCTTCAGCAACTTGTTGAGCAAAACTGGCTCCGATATTACCTGCAACTCCTACATTTATTTTTGCTGATTTCAACAAATGATGTGTTATAAGTGTAGTAGTTGTTTTTCCATTAGATCCTGTAATTCCAATGATTAAAGCATCTGTATATTTGGATCCAAATTCTATTTCAGAAATTACCAAAACCCCATTGTTAATTAGCTGCTGAACTATAGGCGCTTTTTCAGGTATTCCAGGACTTTTTACTACTACGTCTGCATTTAAAATCAATGACTCTGTATGCTGCTTTTCTTCAAAACTTATCTCATTATGTAAAAGAACTTTTTTATACTTTTTCGCAATACTCCCTCTGTCTGAAACAAAAATCTCATATCCTTTTTGTTTTCCTAACAAAGCGGCTCCAACACCACTTTCTCCTCCACCAAGTATGACTAATCTCTTCATTATTTATAGATTCCTACATTCGTAGGAATGGAAATACTATCTTAATTTTAATGTCACAATCGTAAATACAGCCAAAAGAATTCCTATAATCCAAAACCGGACTACTATTTTACTCTCATGATATCCAGATTTTTGATAATGATGGTGTAAAGGCGACATTTTAAAAATTCGCCTTCCTTCACCATATTTCTTTCGTGTGTATTTGAAATAGGATACTTGCAGTATCACTGATAGATTTTCTATTACAAAAATTCCTGCAAGTATTGGTAATAATAATTCTTTACGTATGGAGATCGCTATCACTGCAATAATACCACCTATAGTTAAACTACCTGTATCTCCCATAAAAACTTGAGCTGGGTAAGCGTTATACCATAAAAAACCTATTAATGCTCCAGCAAATGCCAATATATAAACTGTCATTTCTCCAGAATTTGGGATGTACATCACATCTAAATAATCTGAAAAAATAATATTCCCTGATACCCAGGCAAAAAGTCCTAAAACGACGACTATAATTGCTGAAGAACCCGTTGCTAATCCATCGATTCCATCTGTAAGGTTTGCACCATTAGAAAAAGCTGTAATAATAAAAATTGTGATAAATATAAAAACTAGCCAGCCATATTTCTCATATCCTTCTCCTAAGAAACTCAAGAAATTAGAATAATCTAATTCGTTATTTTTAAAGAATGGAACTGTCGTTTTTGTTGATTTATGTGCCTCACCAAAAACTTGTCGTTTTCCGTTCTCCTGAACAATTTGTTCTGCTACTGGCAACTGCTCTTTAATAGTTACATTATCATTAAAATAAAGTATAGAACCTACTATTAAACCTAGTCCTACTTGACCTAGTATTTTAAATTTTCCATGTAACCCTGCTTTGTCTTTTTTAAACACTTTAATATAATCATCTAAAAAACCTATTAAACCCATCCAAACAGTAGTTATTAGTAGAATGATTATATAAATATTATCTAATTTAGTCAGAAGTAAGACAGGAATTAGTGTTGAAAAAATGATGATAATTCCTCCCATAGTTGGGGTTCCTGCTTTTTGAATTTGCCCTTCTAGCCCCAAATCTCTTATACTTTCACCTACTTGCTGATTTTTTAAGAAATTGATAATCCTTTTTCCATAAATAGCAGACACTAATAAAGCTAAGATAAAAGCAGTAGCAGCTCTGAAAGTAATAAACTGAAACAATCCAGCACCTGGAAAATTAAACTGAGATTCTAAATAATCAAATAAATAATACAGCATGTTTATTTTTTTAATAGATTAAAATATTTCTTCACTTCTACTAAATCATCAAAAAGAAATCGTTCTCCATTGATTTCTTGATAATTTTCATGACCTTTTCCTGCTATTAGTAAAACATCTCCAGTCGCTGAAAATTTACATGCAGTTTTTATGGCTTGTCTTCTATCTGAGATAGTTAGCGTGTGTTTTAAATTCTCTGTTAAAACTCCCACTTCCATCTCTTCCAAAATAGTATCTGGGTTTTCTGTTCTTGGATTGTCTGATGTAAAAATTGCTTGAGAACTTAATTGAGAAGCAATATTTGCCATCTTAGGCCTTTTTGTTTTATCTCTATTTCCTCCACAACCAACAACTGTGATTAGTTTTACATTAGATGTTTTAATATCATTGATTGTTTCTAGCACATTTTTTAGAGCATCTGGAGTGTGAGCATAATCTACAATAGCAATCACTCCAGTATCTGAAATAACATATTCAAATCTTCCGCTTACACTTTCTAATTGACTGACAATTGTTAAAATCTCTAATTTTTCTAAGCCTAATTCATGGGCGGCTCCAATAATTGCTGCTAGATTATAGGCATTAAAACTTCCTATTAATTTAGTCCATACTTCTACTCCATTAATAGATAGTAATGATCCTGAAAAACTTTTTTCGATAATTTTAGTCTTGTAATCTGCCAATGTTTTTAAAGCATAGGTTCTTTTTCTAGCTTTCGTATTTTGTAACATGACAGTGCCATTCTTATCATCGAGATTTGTTAATGCAAATGCTGTTTTGGGTAATGAATCAAAGAACATTTTCTTTACATCTCTATAGGATGCAAATGAATTGTGATAATCTAAATGGTCATGAGAAAGGTTTGTGAAAATTCCACCAGTAAACTCTAATCCTTCAGTTCTTTTTTGATGAATTCCATGAGAACTAACCTCCATAAAACAAAAGTCTACTCCTAAAAGAACCATTTGATTTAAATAGTTATTTATAGTCACTGAATCAGGTGTTGTATGAGTCGCCTTAAATAAAGTTGTATCTACTAAAATTTGTACCGTAGAAAGTAACCCTGTTTTATAACCAGCTTTTTTAAAAAGCTGGTACAATAAAGAGGCAACAGTAGTTTTACCATTGGTACCTGTAACACCTATTAGCTTTAATTTTGATGAAGGGTTGTTGTAAAAATTTGAAGCAATAATTGCAAGAGTAGTATTTGCATTTTCTACTTGAATAAATGTAATATTATCCTGTATTTCTTCTGGTAATACTTCACAGATAATTGAGGTTGCGCCTAGACTAATTGCCTTATCTATATATAAATGACCATCTACAGAAACGCCTTTTTGAGCAACAAATACAGCTCCATTTTTAATTGTTCTAGAATCAAAAGAAATTTGAGCTACCTCTATACTGGTGTCTCCATAAACAGTATTTACAGGAACTTTATATAATATGTCTTTTAACAACTTCACTTAAGAGAGGTTTAAAATTATGATTGCTCCTTTTTGAATTGGAGTTCCTTTTTTAAGAGATTGTTTTTTTACTTTCCCAATTCCTTTTAGCTCTACTTTTAATCCAAAATTCTCTAAAATGGAAATAGCATCCATTCCAGGCATTCCAGTTACATTAGGAATTGTTTCATTATTGTTTTTTATTTTTTCATTGAAACTTGCATATTGTTGCTGTATTTTTCTAGAAAAAAAATTTTTATTTACGAAATCATCTTTAACAGGTGTACTTGTATATATCTTTTGAGCAATCTCTTTAAAAACTGGTGCTGCTACTATGGCACCGTAATATCCTTTTTCCTTTTTTGGATTATGAATCACTACAATGCAAGAATATTTTGGAATATCAGCAGGAAAAAAACCTGCAAAAGAAGCTACATATCTCTTGTTTGAATACCTCCCAGAAATTGTATCTCCCTTTTTGTTAACATGTCTAGCAACATACTTTTTTGCTGTCCCTGTTTTACCAGCCATAGAGAAACTTGAAGAGTAAATATTATTAGCTGTTCCTTTAATAACAACATTCTCCAATACTTTTTTGAGTATTTTAATAGTTTCTGCTGAAGCAATTTTTGGATTGATAATTTCTTTATGAAAAATTTTTTCTACTCTATTTTCTTTGCGTAACTCTTTAACAAACCTCGGCTTAACCATTACACCATTATTAGCAACAGCATTGTAAAGTGTTAATGTCTGTAATGGAGTGATGGCTATACCATATCCCCAAGACATCCATTCCAAACTAATTTTATTCCACCCTGGTTTACCTGGATAAGAAAATATCGGTTTTCCTTCGCCTTTAATTGGAAATCCAATTTTTTCTGTGAGACCATAGTCTTTTAAATGTTTAATAAACTTCTCTGGGGTATCATCATAATGTTTACGGATTAACTTTACAATACCCACATTAGAAGATACTTCAAAAGCTCTTGCGGCTGAAATTTTACCATAACCACCTTTTTGTGAATCTTCAACTCTTTTACCATGAATGAAAATTCGCCCTTTTTCTGTATCTACAACTGTAGAAGTATCTATTACCTTGTCATCTAAAGCAGCCATTAAACTTGCCAACTTAAATGTTGAACCAGGCTCATGAGATTCCCAAACTGCATAATTTCTTTTTTCATAGTATTTGCCATCAGATGTTCTCCCTAAGTTTGAAATCGCTTTAATTTCTCCAGTTGCTGTCTCCATAACAACAGCACAGCCATGGTCTGCTTCAAAATACTCTAATTGACGTAGCAATGCATGATGTGTAATGTCTTGAATATTTACATCTAGCGTGGTTATAACATCATGACCATCTATAGGTTCTTTTTCGTTAACATCGTTGATTGGCTTCCATTGTCCTTTTGCTATTTTCTGTTTCCAACGTAAACCGTCTTCTCCTTTCAAATCTTCAACAAAAGCTCCTTCAATTCCTGCCTCACCTCTTGTATCATGATACCCAATTGTTCGTTCTGCAATTTTACCAATAGGATGAGCCCGTACTGTTTTTTGTTCTGCAATAAAACCTCCTTTGTAAACACCTAATTTAAATATTGGGAATTGCTTCATTTTCACATAATCATTGTATCCAATATCTTTTGCAATAAGTGAGTACCTATTTTTAAATTTTCTGGCTTTTCGTAATTTTCTTTCAAAATAACTGGTAGATTTCCCTAATAAACTAGCTAATGATTTGGAGAGTTCTTTCACTTTTTTATCAAAAATTTTACCATTAACAGACATTACATCCATTCTAATTGTAAACTTTGACATTGAGGTAGCTAACAGATTTCCATCTGCTGCATATATATTTCCTTTATTTGCGTAGATAGTAAAAGGTTTCCTAGTAAGTTCTTTTGAAATTTTCCTGTATTTATCTCCTTGGAAATATTGAATATCTATTACTTTAAAAATAATTGCAGAAAAAAAAAGCGTCATAAAAGCAGCTACAATGTAGAATTTTGTTAGTATGCTTTTTTGATGATTTCTCAAGGTAATTTGTTTTATTCGTTATTGATAACTTTTATTCTATTGGGAGGAGTGTCTGATGGATGCAAACCCATTTTTTTTGCTTTTTGACGAATGTTAGACTCCATTTTCATTCGCATTAATGTTGTTTGAGTATCTATATATTCGGCTCTTAATTCTCTTTTTAACTTATTTAATTCTGAAATCTGTAATACCTTTTTATCTGAACTATGTGCACTAGAAATCATAATTAATAATAGCGCAACAATAAAAAAAATCATTCTCCAGTTTTTTAAAGAAGATTCATTAATCAAAAAGCCTCCTTTTAAAACATCATATATGCTTTTTTTTACTTTAGACATTGTGTTTTAATTTAGCCACTCTTAACTTAGCACTGCGGGATCTATTATTAGTTCTTATTTCCTGTTTGTCTGGAATTATTAACTTCCCTACTTTCATTAAAGGAACTTTAATATTTCCAAAAAAATCTTTTTCTGGCTCACCTGAAAATAATCCTGTCCTTATGAATCTCTTTACCAATCTATCTTCTAAAGAATGATAGGATATAATACTTAACCTACCATCAGGTGTTAAAAGGCTAGGTGTTTGGTTTAAAAACTCTTTTAGAACATCTAGCTCTTCATTTACTTCAATTCTTATAGCTTGAAAAATCTGAGCTAATATTTTATGTTCTTTTGCCTTTGGTAAATATTTCTGTAACAGTTGCCTCAACTGAAAACTTGTTTCTATTTTTCCTTGCTCTCTGGCTTCTACAATTGTTTTTGCTATAGATCTTGCATTTCTTAGTTCTCCATACAAGAATAATATCTCAGACAACATCTCTTCAGGGTAAGTGTTTATAATCTTCTTTGCAGAAATCTTTGAACTCTGATTCATTCTCATATCTAACTCACCATCAAACCGAATAGAAAACCCTCTTTCTGCCTCATCAAATTGATGAGATGAAACTCCTAAATCTGCTAAAATTCCATCAACCTTATTTATACCATAAAATTTTAAAAACCTACTTACATATCTAAAGTTTTCTTCAATTAAAACAAAACGATCATCTTGAATTTTATTTCTTTTTGCATCTGGATCTTGATCAAAAGCAAATAATTTTCCTTTTTCCCCTAAACGACTCAAAATATCTCTTGAATGCCCTCCGCCACCAAAAGTAACATCAACATATACACCACTTGCTTTAATCTCTAAAGCATCGATACTATCTCTTAATAACACTGAATTATGATACATCATCTACCTCTGAATTACCCATTACATCCTCTGCCAATGATGCAAAATCCATTGTAGCATCATCTATCGTTTGTTCATAATTATTTTTATCCCAAATCTCAATAATATTGATAGCAGAGGATAAAACTATTTCCTTCTTAATCCCTGCAAACTGGCATAAATCTTTTGGAATTAGTAATCTTCCTGACGCATCTAAATCAACTATTTTAACCCCCGCTGTAAATCTTCTAATAAAATCATTATTCTTCTTCTTAAAACGATTCAAAGTATTTACCTTACGCATCACTTCATTCCATTCTTGCATCGGATATAATTCTAGGCACGACTGAAAAACAGCTCTTTTAATAACAAAGCCTTCCTGTAAAATAGGTGCCAATTGCTTTTTGAAAGCTGATGAAACCATCAATCTCCCTTTAGCATCTGCTTTACATTCATATGTGCCTATTAAATTTAACAATCGACCTGATTTGAGTTAGAGTCAAAAATAAAAATTATTTACCACTTTTTACCACTTTTTACCACTTTGTTAATAAATTTTAATTATTTGTCTCTTTTTTAGGGTTTCAAAAAGCCACAAAATGAATCTCAGTGAGTTTTAGAATCAATGTGTTTGTCATAAAAAAGAACTACATTTGTTGTTAAGCCTAACTAAGAAAAAATGACTGAAAGCTTAAAAACTGAGGGAGGATTTACATATGCTGAAGCTGGAGAAGGAAGATCTTTAATTGTCCTACATGGGTTGATGGGTGCATTGAGTAATTTCGATAAAACATTTAATCATTTTTCTAAAAGAGGTTACAAAGTTTTAATACCTGAATTACCATTGTATACTTTGCCTTTAGTTAAAACTAATGTCAAAAATCTAGCGAAATTCATCCATGATTTTATTGTTTTTAAAAACTTAAAAAACATAACACTTTTAGGGAACTCTTTGGGTGGGCACATTGCTCTTTATTACACGAAACATTACCCCGAAGATGTTCATTCTTTAGTACTTACTGGAAGTTCTGGATTGTATGAAAAAGCAATGGGTGATAGTTATCCAAAAAGAGGTAATTACCAGTACATAGAACAAAAGACTAAAGATGTATTTTATGATCCTGCAATTGCTACAAAAGAACTTGTTGACAAAATCTATGGAATTGTTAATAACCGTACTACAGTCATAAAAACATTAGCAATTGCTAAAAGTGCAATTAGACACAATATGTCTGAAGATCTTCCTAATATGAAGCAACCAACATGCTTAATATGGGGAAAACAAGATAATGTAACACCTCCTGAAGTCGCAAATGATTTCGATAAGTTATTACCAGATTCTAACTTATTTTGGATTGATAAATGTGGTCACGCTGCTATGATGGAAACTCCAGATAAATTCAATCAGATTTTAGAAGATTGGTTTATTTCTAGAAATATCTAATTCATGAAAATTAAATCTGCAGAGTTTATCATGAGTAACAGCAATGTTATGAAAGCTCCAAAAGACAGAATTCCAGAATACGCTTTTATCGGACGTTCTAATGTTGGAAAATCTTCATTAATTAACATGTTAATGGGCCGTAAAGATTTAGCTAAAATATCAGGAAAACCAGGTAAAACACAACTCATCAATCATTTTAAAATAAATGATGATTGGTTTTTAGTTGATCTACCAGGATATGGATATGCTAAAATTTCTAAAAAGAAACGAACAATTTTCCAATACTTTATTGAAAATTATTTCAAAGAAAGAGAGCAGCTAGTTTGTACGTTTGTTTTAATAGATTCTAGACATGATCCTCAAAAAATAGATCTAGAATTCATGAATTTCTTAGGTGAAAATCAAATACCTTTTTGTATAGTTTTCACTAAGGCAGATAAACTAGGGAGTTCTACATTGAACAAACAAATTGTTTCTTACAAAAAAAAATTATTAAACAATTGGGAAACACTTCCTACCTCTTTTGTTACCTCATCATCAACAGGTCTGGGCAAAGATGATTTTTTAGGATTTATAGCTACTGTAAATGAGGATGTTGCTGATAATTTTAAATAATTATGCATTCTACCAAAGACAATTTAGAGGTTCTTTTTGAAGACAATCACCTACTGATTGTCAATAAAAAATCTGGCGATATTGTACAGGGTGATAAAACTGGAGATAAACCTTTAAGTGATGTTGTAAAAGAATATATTAAAGAAAAATATAATAAACCAGGCGAGGTGTTTTTGGGAGTAGTTCATAGATTAGATAGACCTACCTCCGGAATCATTATTTTTGCAAGAACTACTAAAGCGCTAGAGAGGCTTAATAAAATGCTTCGAGAAAGAACCATTTCTAAAACATATTGGGCAGTTGTAAAAAATATTCCACCAAAGGAAAAAGACAGCTTAATTCACTTTTTGAAAAAGAATCCTAAAAATAATAAATCTACCGTTTTTTCAAAAGAAACAGACGCAAGTAAAAAAGCAATTCTACACTATTCTATCCTGAAAAAACTAGATAATTACTCGCTTTTAGAAATTGATTTAGAAACAGGAAGACATCATCAAATAAGAGCTCAACTTGCTTATATTGGAAGCCCTATTAAAGGAGATTTAAAATATGGTGCATCTAGAAGCAACAAAGATGGAAGCATTCATTTACATGCTAGAAAAATTTCGTTCACTCATCCTGTTAGCAAAGAAAATATTTCAATTCTTGCTCCAATTCCAAATGAAGTAATTTGGAATGTATGTTTGTAATGATTATATTTAAAAATATTTTTTAATTAAAAATTAAAAAAACCTAAATATATTTTCATATGACAACCAGAAGAAAATTT
The DNA here is from genome assembly GCA_964485155.1 of uncultured Flavobacterium sp. Classification (GTDB taxonomy): domain Bacteria; phylum Bacteroidota; class Bacteroidia; order Flavobacteriales; family Flavobacteriaceae; genus Polaribacter. The sequence continues at coordinate 9,305 of CAZAIL010000030.1, read as the reverse complement.
CTCAAAAAAACCTTGGTAGGCTCTGCCGCATTTTTTATTGTTCCTAGACATGTTCTTGGGCGAGGTTTTATTGCTCCTAGTGACAAATTAGGAATTGCCGCCATAGGAATAGGTGGAAAAGGAGTTGCAAATCTGACGAATAGTTTTGCTTCAAATCAGGCAGCTATTGTAGCGCTATGCGATGTAGATGATAGAAGAGCTAAGCCAATGAGAGAACAATTCTCTAAAGCTGCTTATTACAGAGATTATCGGGAGATGTTGGAAAAAAAAGACAAGGATATTGACGCAGTAATTGTAAGCACATCAGATCATATGCATTATATACAATCTATTGCAGCCATGAATTTGGGCAAACATATGTACATAGAAAAACCTCTTACACATGATATCTGGGAAGCTAGAGAACTTACCTTAATGGCTAAAAAAAACAAACTAGTAACCCAAATGGGAAATCAGGGGGCTAGTGGAGATGGAACTAGGTGGATTGATGCAGTTGTTCAAGAAGGTATAATTGGTGATGTAAAACAAGTTCATGTTTGGACAAATAGGCCTGTTTGGCCACAAGGAATACCTGTTCCAAAAGACAGCATGCCTGTTCCAAAAGAAATTGATTGGAACCTATGGTTAGGAACTGCTCCTTGGAGAGAGTATCATGAAGCATTTATGCCAACTCGTTGGAGAGGTTATTGGGACTATGGCACAGGTGCTTTAGGAGACATGGGCTGTCATTTAATAGATGTTCCATTTAGGGCGTTAAAGTTAGGCTACCCAAGTTCTGTAGAGTGTAGTGTTACAAATACATATAAAGATTTTTTTAAGGAAGTTGTCTATAAAGATACACCTCCTGCCTCCTCTGTTATTCATTTAGAATTTCCAGAAAGAGGAAATATGCCTGCTGTTGAGTTACATTGGTATGATGGAGGGATAGAACCCGAAAGACCTGAAATTTTGGGTCCAAATGAATCATATGGTGATTCCGGCGGTGGAGTCATTATGGAGGGCTCTAAAGGAATTTTAACTTGTGGTACTTACGGATCTAATCCTAAGGTCTATTTAAATGATGGGTCTGAAATTACGCAACCAAAACAAATAGCTCATTTAGTTGAAAATGGAATGGCAGGACATCAAGCTCAATGGGTTAAAGCATGTAAACAAGGTTATGGAGCTTATACTAGTTCTCCACTATCACAAGCAGGTCCATTAACTGAGACCGTTTTGATGGGAAATCTAGCCATTCGATCTGCTTTCATTAATGAAAAAGTAGAAAATAGGTATCAATTTCCTGGTAGAAGAAAGAAACTACTTTGGGATGGAGAAAATATGAAAATTACTAATTTTGACATGGCCAATCAATTCATTAAAAGAGACTACAGAACAGGCTGGTAAACAATCTATACTATATGCAAGAAAAAACAGTAGAGGAAGCGATCCACTATCGCCGTTCCGTTCGCATCTATGACCCTGAAAAAAAAATAGATACGGAACTTGTGAAAAAATGTATCCAACAAGCGTCACTTGCTCCAAACAGCAGCAATATGCAACTTTGGGAATTCTATCATATTGCTTCCAAAGAAATCATTCAAAAAATAGCACCTTTGTGTTTTAACCAAAACGCGGCAAGAACAGCGCAAGAGTTGGTGGTTTTTGTTACTCGTAAAGATTTATGGAGAAAAAGAATGAAGTCAAATTTAAAAATGATTGATGCTATTTTTCCACCAAAACCAAAGTCTGTACAAAATAATAGGGAAAAGGTAAGTAGAAATTACTACGGAAAATTAATTCCTTTTGCCTACACTGATTTTTTAGGACTTTTTGGTTTTTTAAAATATCTAATGATTTTAATAATAGGGCTTTTTAAACCCATTTTTAGAGAGGTTAGAAATAGCGACATGAGGATTGTTGCTCATAAAACCTGTGCCCTAGCAGCAGAAAATTTTATGCTAAGCATGGCTGCTGAAGGCTATGATACTTGCCCAATGGAAGGTTCGGATACATGGCGAGTAAAAAAAGTTTTAAACTTGCCTCGTGGTGCAGAAATTAATATGATTGTTTCTTGCGGTATTAGAAAACCAGAAGGTGTCTATGGAGATCGTTTTAGAATTCCTTTTGAGGAAGTCTATAAGCAGGTGTAAAGATAATGATGTCTATTCTTTTTTCTTAAAAATCAACACATTCTTAGAGCGCTCAATTTCGGCTTTGTTTAGCATGGTTTTAACAAACTCACCATTCACGTATTTTTGTGCTTGATCTTTGTAATGCTTGCTAAAGATATTGCCTGATTGTCCTGTTGGTAATATACTTACGCTATTTTCTATGTTAGAAAAATCAATAACTCTTCGAGTAGACGGACCAGCTTTTACTTTATATATACCTGTTCCGTTTAAGGTAAATAACTGATTGTTTATGACTTCATTTCCACCATCCATAGAAAACGGACCAACATTAAATATTTTTCGTAAGGTTTCACCACCACCAGCAAGTGCATGCCCATGCTCAACTGAGATTACCTTACTCCAAGACCACAATGAAACAGTGTCTCCTAATTGATTTTCTAAAAAAGAAATGGCATTTATAAATGACCTCTGAACAATGTCTGATTTAGTTTCTTTGTGCTCTGTAGTAACATCATCAAACCATACTGAAACAGCTTTTTTAGCCTGAACAGCTATCATTTTTTTCATTAAAGGAGTTTGTATAAACATTGGAAAACTTTCTCCTAATTCATCTTTAAAAGTTCCTTCTAAAAATTCGTATAAGAATCGGTTATAGATGGTTGGAGCAGTGTCTTCTTTTTTATATTCACCATTCCAATCTTTTAAATTCTGTAATGCCTCTTGCTCGTTTTTAGTAAAGTTTTCAGTTTTAAGACTAGCCCCTAAATTGGCAATCACTTGGGGTACAACTGGAGAAGTAACATCAAAGATCATTTGTTGAACGTCTTCTTGGGTCCAATCATTTTTTACTTCTAACAATTGCTCTATTCTTTGCCCTCTGTCTTCCGGTAAATAGTATCCTGGGTATAAAATTCCAGCAATAGTATCTGGTTGATTGTTGGAGGAATACACATAATTACTCGCTGGGTTAATAGACTGTGGATTGTCTTCAAAATCTATATAGCTTAAAATTTCATCTTTTCCTGATGCTCCGTCTAGGTATAGCTTTGTATTGATTGAATCTCTGTATTTATATAATTTTCCTGAAGCAATCCAAGCAATGTTATCTTTTGCATCTCCGTACATCATATTTAATCCTGGAGCATGAAGTAATTTAGCACCTTCTTTAAAGTCATACAACGATTTTGCATGGGATATTTGATAGCCAACGTCTAAAATCTGATTGTCTGTTTTTTTATAGATCCATTGCATAGCAATAGGTCTTTCATCATCTATCTGCTTTAACAGGTTATTCATGATAGGACCATGTCTGCTTATTTTAACAGTAAAAGTAGTATCTGTAGCATCTTTTATTTTAATTGTTTTCTGCACTGTTTTGTAGGTAGAAAACCCTGTCGGGGTTTCATATTCATTGAAATTTTCTGGATTGTTTTTTTCAATATAAAAATCAACATCATCATTCTCAAACATGGTTAAACCATAGGCATAATCTCTGTTGTGCCCTAGAAGAGGAAAAGGTGTTAAGGCCAAACTATACCCATACATTTCGTAGTCTGGTGTTTTTATATGAGACTGATACCAAACCGAAGGCTGAGAAAATCCAATATGAGGATCGTTGGCAAAAATAACTTTTCCATTCTTCGTTTTATCGGCAGCTATCACCCATGAATTACTTCCAATAAATGGAGAAATAGGTAATTGCTCATACATAACAGTCATTGCTTTCGCAAAAGAAGCTTTGACTATTGGGTTTTTTTCGCTTTTTAAAAGTGCTGTATTAGAATTGATAGGAACCTCTAATTCAGCTAGATAGTTGTCCCCTAATTTTTCTTTTATTTCTTGTAATAATGGATCTGTTTTTTGAGCTATTGCAAAACTAAAAGACATGTATCCAAACACATTATAGACATCATTAACCGTAAATTTTGTTTTTTCAAGACCTATCAAATTATATTCAATTGGCGTTGCTCCTTCTTCAACAAATTGATTCACACCGTCTAGATAGGCCATGGTTAATTTATATGCTTCAGAATTTGTATCAATTTTTGCAATTGATTTATTTGCATCTTCTACCAATCCTAAGCCGGCAAAAAAGACATCAGTTTCTACTAATTTATGACCAAAGATTTCAGAAAGTCTTCCAGGAGCAATTCTTCTAATTAGCTCCATTTGCCATAACCTATCTTGAGCATGAACATATCCTAAAGCAGTATAGGCGTCTTTTTGAGTTTGTGCATTAATATGTGGCACACCGTTCTGATCAAAATGAACGGTAACATTTTCTGAAAGATTTTCTAATGATAATTCTCCTTTGTAAGTTGGATATAATGTTCTTGAATACAACCAAGCAGTAGCAAAAATCAAAATACATACCAAGAATGTTATCTTAATAATTTTCAATAAAATTTTCATTCTGATAAATTTAATTTTGGCCAAAGGTAACAGATTTAAATTGTATTTTTGGTGCGATTAAATCCGTTGTCAATGAAAAAAATTCAGATGGTTGACTTAAAGAGTCAATACGAAAAAATTCAATCAGAAGTTGATGCCTCAGTACTAGATGTAATTCGCTCCACACAATTTATTAACGGCCCCGAGGTAAAAAGCTTTCAGAAAGAGTTAGAAGAATATCTAGATGTCAAACATGTTATTCCTTGTGCAAACGGAACTGATGCTTTACAAATTGCAATGATGGCTTTAGATCTTCAGCCCGGCGATGAGGTAATTACATCAAACTTCACCTATGTTGCTACAGCAGAAGTAATAGCTTTATTAAAACTAACACCTGTTTTGGTTGATGTTTATCCAGACACTTTTGATCTTGATATCAAAGCTATGGAAAAAGCCATCACTCCAAAAACAAAAGCGATTGTTCCGGTTCATTTATTTGGACAGGCAACTAATATGGAAGCTTTGATGGAGATCGCAAAAAAAAATAACTTATTTGTAATAGAAGATACAGCTCAAGCAATTGGCTGTAATTATATTTTTAAAGATGGCTCTAAACAAAAAGTTGGCACAATTGGCACAATTGGCTGTACTTCTTTTTTTCCATCAAAAAACTTAGGTTGCTATGGTGACGGTGGAGCTATTTTTACTAATAATGACGAACTAGCAATAAAATTAAGGCAAACTGCTAATCACGGGCAATCTAGAAGGTATATTCATGACAGGGTTGGTGTAAATTCTCGCTTAGACTCTATACAAGCAGCAATTCTGAGGATTAAATTACGTCATCTAGACAACTATTCTTTTGAAAGAAATAAAGTTGCAGATTATTACGACAATGCTTTTAGAAAAAGTGAGAAATTAAAAACTCCGAAAAGAGTTACTTACTCTAACCATGTTTTTCATCAATATACATTACAATTAAATAATGTTAACAGGGATGATATTATAGCATTTCTCCTCGAAAAAGGAGTGCCTGCTATGATTTATTATCCTATACCTTTGCACATGCAGGATGCGTATAAAGACCCTAGATATAAAGAGGAAGATTTTCCGGTAACCGAAAAGCTTTGCAAAACTGTAATTTCTTTACCAATGCAAACTGAATTGTCTGAAGAACAACTAAGGCATATCACAGATTCGGTTTTAGAATTCTTAAACAAATAAAAGTTTATGAAGAAAATACTAGTAACAGGTGGCTTAGGTTTTATAGGATCTCATACTGTTGTTGAACTTCAGCAAGCAGGTTATGAGGTTGTTATTATTGATAATTTATACAATTCAAAAATTGAAGTTTTAGATCGTATTATTTCAATTACGGGAATAAAGCCCTCTTATTTTAATACTGACCTACGTGATAAAATAGCTGTTAAAGATTTTTTTCATACCAATAAAGTAGACGGCATTATACATTTCGCAGCCTCAAAAGCGGTTGGAGAAAGTGTTAAAAACCCGTTATTATATTACGAAAATAATATTAGCACTCTGGTATATCTTCTACAAGAGATTAGGGAACATCAATTATCTAATTTTATTTTTAGCTCTTCATGTACTGTTTACGGTCAGGCAGATGAGCTTCCTATTACTGAAAATGCTCCAGTAAAACCTGCAGAATCTCCTTATGGAAACACCAAGCAAATTGGAGAAGAAATTATTAAAGAAAGTTGTAAAGCAAACGGACTAAAAGCTATTGCCCTTAGATATTTTAA
>CAZAIL010000030.1:0-2934 GCA_964485155.1 uncultured Flavobacterium sp. | reverse complement strand
GGAGACGTTACCTCTGCATATGCAGATACTACGTTAGCCAAAGTTGAATTAGGTTGGGAAACAGAAAAGACCCTTGAAGAAGGACTATTAGCTGCTTGGAAATGGCAATTAAAACAGTAAAAGTTTAGTTTTCAAAAGTAGCACCACTTGCTGTGACAGTTCTATCTATTTTACGCATTAACCCTTGCAAAACTTTGCCCGGACCAACTTCAATAAACTCTGTTCCTCCATCAGCTATCATAGATTGAATAGATTGAGTCCATTTTACTGGGGCTGTTAATTGCTTCATTAAATTTTCTTTAATTTCAGTTGCTGATGTTACCGCTTTTGCCGGTACATTTTGGTAGACCGCACAGGTTGGCTCATCAAAGTGAGTCCCCTTTATTGCAGCAGCTAACTCTTCTCTTGCAGGTTCCATCATTGGAGAATGAAAAGCGCCTCCAACAGGTAAAACCAAGGCTCTTCTTGCTCCTTTTTCTATTAATAATTCACAGGCTTTTTCAATAGCAGAAACTTCACCAGAAATCACCAATTGACCAGGACAATTATAATTTGCGGCCACTACTACTCCATCAACATCATTACAAACTTGTGCAACAGTTTCATCATCTAGCCCTATAACCGCAGCCATCGTTGATGGCATAATTTCACAAGCTTTTTGCATTGCCGAAGCGCGTTTAGAAACCAATTGAAGCCCATCTTCAAAAGATAAAACACCTGCGGCAACCAAGGCAGAAATTTCGCCTAAAGAATGTCCTGCAACCATCTCTGGCTGGAAAGAATCGCCTAAAACTTTTGCTAAAATTACCGAATGTAAAAAAATAGCTGGCTGAGTTACATTGGTTTGTTTTAATTGTTCTGCAGTACCTTCAAACATAATGTCTGTAATGCAAAACCCTAAAATTTCATTTGCCTTTTCAAAAAGCTCTTGAGCCATTGGAGAGTTTTCATATAAATCTAAACCCATGCCTGTAAATTGTGCTCCTTGACCAGGAAAAATATATGCTTTCATTTCAGTATAATTTCGTTAGTTGTAGCTGCAAAAATAGGAATTTCTTATCTTATTACGAAGTCTTTTAGTAAGCCTAAAAAAAACTTATTGAATAGTTTAAATTACGGGGGTTTGTAATGATAAATAATTAGTAAATTCGTTTTGTATGATTGCACAAAAAAAATCTCAAGCTCAAATTATCTATCTAATTCTAGCTGCGTTGTTTATTGCTTCATTAGTAACTTCCAATTTAATTTTTCAAAAATTCTTTTATTGGTATCCTTTTAATAGTAAAGTTTTTGGCGTTAAATTGTTTGAGGTTTCTGTTGGCTTATTACCCTATCCTATTACTTTTTTAATTACTGATATATTGTCTGAAATTTACGGGAAAAAGAAAGCCAATCATGTAGTTATTGCCGGTATTTTTGCCTCATTCTTTTCTTTAGGAATTATTTATATATCAATGGCTGTGCCATCAACTTCTTGGTCTGCTGTTAATGACGCAACTTTTATTGAAGTATTTGGATCAGCTCCACTAGCCGTTCTTGCCTCTATGATGGCTTATTTATTTGCACAGTTTATAGACATACGAGTCTATCACTTTTGGAAAAACCTAACCAAAGGAAAGCATCTTTGGTTAAGAAATAACTTTTCTACATTTTCTTCTCAGATTATTGACACCCTCACTGTATTAATTCTCTTATGTTCATTTGATATTATTGCTTGGGATAAATTCTTAGGCTTATTAATAAGTGGTGTTGTTTTTAAAATGATGATTGCAGCATTGGACACCCCAATTTTATACGCTGTGGTCTTTTTCTTTAGAAAACATTTTGAATTAAAAATGGGAGAAGAAATAGAAATTTAAAAATTATTGTTTTTAATTGTAAACTCTTTAAAACCTGACGTCTAATTTGATATAACTTTACAAAATTAATGACAAAAATCAGTACATTCATATGCATATTTAGCTTTGTTGCGATACAGGCTCAAACTTCTGTTTTTAATCGCTTGCTACAAAAAAATGTTGATAAAACAGGAAGGGTAGATTACCAGTCATTAAAAAACAATGAAATACTCTTAGATAATTATTTAACTTATATTCAAAATAATGAACCAACGAAAGATTGGTCATCAAATAAAAAAAAAGCTTTTTGGATAAATACCTATAATGCATATACTATCAAAATTATTCTAAACAACTACCCGTTAAAAAACATAAGAGACATTAAAATTGATGGAAAGACTGCTTGGAAAATTCCTTTTGTGAAAGTTGGTCAAAAAACACATACACTAGATCAGATTGAACATGAAATCTTGCGGAAAAAATTTAATGATCCAAGAATTCATGTAGGTATCAATTGCGCTTCAGTATCTTGTCCTAAGCTATGGGATTTTGCTTTTACAGAAGACAATATAGCGTCTAGTTTAGACAATTTAATGAAAGAATTTATAAACGATGATACCAGAAATAAAATTAGCAAAAACAATGTAGAACTATCAGAGATATTTAATTGGTTTTCTGAAGATTTTATAAAAAACGGAACTATTATCAGCTATTTGAATACCTATGCTGCTATAAAAATAAGTGAAAAAGCCAGCATAAAATACCTAACTTACAACTGGAGTTTGAACAAAAAATAATTTTTTATGTCTAAAACATATTATGACCCTGCCGATTTACGAAAATTTGGCAATATCACAGATTGGAATGAAGAACTTGGAAACAAATTCTTTGATTATTATGGGAAAGTATTTGAAGAAGGGGCCCTAACGGCTCGTGAAAAATCATTAATAGCTTTGGCTGTAGCTCATACAGAGCAATGCCCATATTGCATTGATGCTTATACAAAAGATGGTTTGCAGCGAGGAATTACAAAAGAAGAAATGATGGAAGCTGTTCATGTGGGTGCCGCAATTAAAAGTGGAGCTACCTTAGTACA
>CAZAIL010000029.1:0-19585 GCA_964485155.1 uncultured Flavobacterium sp. | reverse complement strand
TAAACAAGATCTACAAATTTGGTACAATAAAGACAAGGGAGTTAACACAACTATTACTCAATAATAAATTTTCCATGATATTCTAAATTTTAATCAAAAATATGAGTAGAAGTGTTTAGAAGCAATTTAAATAGGTGTTTTGGATAAAATTCTTATTTAGACTAAAAAGAAATAAAAGAAAGATTCCTTGTTTATACTGGGTCTTATTTAATAAATTATTTAGTTTATTAATTCTTTATAATTTTCAAAAATCATTATCATTTCTTAAATGATAGAGTAAAGTAGCGATTTTAACTATCACTATCACTATGACTATTCTTTCTTTGATTATTAAAATAAAAAAAGATAGTAGCTTCTCCCTGATATCCTGTCATTTAGAATAAAAAAAATCAACTAAAAATTAAATTTTGTAAATTGAGTCACATAATATAAAACACTTTTTAAATGCAAGAGAAATCAATATCATACATTAAATACCCCATCATATTAATAAGTATTATACTTTGTGTTTCAGGGATTAGATGGTTACTAAGTTCTGAACCCTGGATGTTGGATCAAGTTGCTAACGAAGAAAGATTACACATGACTTTTGTTGATCTTTTTTTAATTGAAGGTAACTCAACATTAGCTGAATATTTAACTCAGATTTATCGATTTTTAGGATTGTATGTTCTAGGGATAGGATTCTTACTCCTCGCTTTTACACCTAACAAATTTTTAGAAATCTATATTGTTAGACAACGACTTTTAATTGTGCTTGGTATTTTGTTAGTATCAAATTTAGTGTTAGCTTATGTCTGGATTCCTTCCTCACATTTTATATATGTTATGTGGGGTACAATTATCTTATATGGTTTTAGTCTTTACAATCATAGTAAACTCTAGGTATATTGTCTTCCTTTAGTTCTACTATTTCTAAATCTTTACAATAGATTTATTACATTTGATTATTAATTATTATGTTAAATAAATTTCTTTATATATTTAATTCATTGGCTATTGATGGCTTGTATTTTGACATTACAATTAGTAATAGAAAGTATATTAGAATTCGTTTTTGGTAAAGATAACTTTGAATTAAGTCCGATAACTATGTCTAGTTATGTTTATTGCTAGTGAACAAGGAGTGATTTCAAGTAGTTTGGCATTTACATCAAAAACTTATACGACAGCAGCTAATAATCATACGATAACGTTTAGTGATTTAGAAGATGGTACATATACAGGAGTAACCTTAAGTGTAACAGATACATCAGGAAATGAAGGAACTTTAATTATTCCAGAATTTATTATCGACGTAACCGATGGCTCTAATGATATACCAGACTTTGCATCGCTAGTTTTATATCCTAATCCTGCTATAGATTAGGTACACTTGAGTAATCCAGCATATTTGGATCTTAATGAAGTAATTATGTACGATCTAATAGGAAGAACCGTTCATAAAGTAGATTTAACTTCTATAGGATTAGAGATTACTATAGATGTTTCACATTTAGTAAATGCTACTTACATTCTAGTAATAAAAGGAAGCAGAGGAACTACCACTAAAAAAACAGTAATAAATAATTTATATATTTTAAAGTGTTAGACTTTAATGGATGTGTCTTAATAAGTGAAATATTTAGAAATAATTTTAAAAGTATAAAAAAGCATTAATTTTTAACATCTACTGCATCTCGTAAAGCATTTCCAATTAACATAAAGGCCATTACTAAACTCATAATAGCCAAGCCAGGAATTACAGCCAACTAGGGTTTTCCTAGAATAATATAGTTATAATGATTTTTAATAATTACGCCCCAAGATGGAGTAGGTGGCTGAGCTCCAATACCTAAGAAACTCAATCCACTTTCTATAAGAATTGCAGCGGAAAAATTTGCTGCAGAAATCACAATAATTGGAGCTAATATATTGGGTAAGATATGTTTAAAAATAATTCTAAAATTAGAATAGCTTAAGGCTTTGGCTGCCTCTACCCACATAGTTAATCCAACAGCAATAAATACTTGCCAGTTTCCTTTACCTAAAGCCAATGGTATTGTAATTTTTAAGAGTTTTTAATTAATTAATTATTAATTTATTATTTGTACATTCACTGTTTTTTTATAACAATAACAATGATTATGAATTACTTTCCAAGAGTTATCACTTTTTGCTATTTTTTATTTAGTTCTTTTTTGTTTTTTGGACAAAATGATCAATTTGATGAATCTACATGTCACCTCGTTGATAACCATGATAATCATCAAGCCCATTATAGTTCAAACAGTGAGCAGAACAATTCAAATAGTCAACAAAATAGAACTATAATCACCGATCAATCATCTACCCATGTTCGTTCATACCTTAAAGCATATGGTGTAGATGCGTGGATAATAAATAAATCTTCTAATCACTCCATAACAATTGAAAGTTACCCCGCAAATGTTGGGACATACCAGCAATCATATAATACAATTGGTCAGGCAAGAATGAATATAATTAAACCTGATGGAACTTATTTAATACAAAATCACAACAATCATAATTTTAATAATGCTGAGCAAGTTATGGAGGAATATTTTTTTCAAATTCCAGCTGATAGTCCCAATGGTGAGTATAAAATTGAAATGGCAAACTATTTAAATGATCAAGGAGGGTATAGTTTAAAAGCTTTGTCTAATAACTCCTATATGACTATTACTGCAGATACTTCAATTCCTACTCCAATTACCGAAACACATGTTTTTAACGAAACAACAGCTACAGAGTGGGAGATCACTAAAAGTGAAAGCTTTAGTGTAGGGAATGATGTACATGAGTGGTCATTACCATTATTAGAGGGTGAAAATTTAGTTATTGATCTGTATAATGTAGCGCCATTTGTCTGTATCGTGCCTGACATTCCTTTTTGGGATTCAATGGATACAATATTGTATTTATTAGATGCTAACAATAATGTAGTAGCCTCTAATGATGACGGTGGCAATAATAAAAACGCGAGAATTTATTACACCGTTCCCTCTGCTGGTGATTATAAGATAATTGCTTCAAATTATGGGAGATTTAATGGGGATACAGGAAATTGGAGTGTGAATTTAGAGTATCAATTCGGGGCTGGAACAGCTGGTGAAGAAGTTCCATGGGGTCCGGCTGGTAACGATTGGGGTATAGACCATCAAGCTTGGGGTCTTGGAACTACGGGGATCACCTATTATGACTTAAAAATTAAATCATCTTCAACAGTAGATTTTACGACTGAGGATTTTCCGCTTACTAACTCAGATGCTATAAAAATTAATGCTATTTTACTCACTGACGATGTAAATTTAGTGAACTTACCTGTGACAACAAATCACATTGAGTCTCTGATAACAGACTTGAACACGGAATATAATAAAGTTTATAATTCTAGTTATTGGCCTGGTTTTGAACTAGCGGTTATTACAAAGTTTTATGCACCAGATTATTCTTCAACAAGTAATCCCCATAATGTCTTAAGTGCCATTGGTAACGGCCCAACTGCAAAACAAAATCATATTAATATCATATTTACAGAAATAGATAATGATAATACAAATATTGTTGCATCAACATATTTATACAGTAATGTTACTAGCACAACAGGTGCCTCCATCCTTATGGATGATTTTTCGGCAGACTCTGCTATACTAATTCATGAAATGGGACATGTGACTGGTATGAATCATATAGCAGGTACTTGGCCGCCTCGTGTTCATTCTTTGAATCTTGAAAATGGTACAAGTATGGGGTATACAACTAATTATATTTCTAGACCTGAAAATTCATTCATGAGCACCTGGAATTCATATCCTTTTTCAGAGGGCACATATACTAGTAATTATTTAACTCTACAACCTCCAACTTTAAAAACAACATCATATGGTGATCATTTTTCAGAAGCATTCAGAAGTTGGTTAATTATAAATAACTATATAAGTTCAGATACTCTAGGTACTGGTTATGAGGGTAACGACACTTCAAATTCAACATCAGAAAGCTGGGTAAACAAAGAAACCATTACTGCAGGTAGTAGTGTTTTTAGCTCAATTGCGTCATCAAAAAGTGATGACAATAATTCTGCTGCTTACGTTTTTCAAAAATCTGACCAAACAAATTTATATTATGGGTTCCGAAAAACAGATAATACATGGGCTCATAGTAGTTTGACTACAGATACTGGAAGAAATAGAGTTGAAATGAATTCGAATGGTGATGCTATTATTATCGTTGAACCTTGGAGGAATAGCCAATTGACTTCAATATATAAAGCACATGACCAAAATGATTGGTCAACACCTGAAATTGTTGCAAATTCGGAGTGGTATTCAGTTAGGTCCAATTTTCAAATAAATAATAATGGAAATGTGGCGTTAGTTTGGATGGATATTGGTGCAAATTCTAAATTAATTAAATTTAAAGAATTGGTGAATGGTTCATGGGCTAACGAAACAACCCTTTCCAATTCTACTAATATAAAAGAATTACCTTCAATAGCTTACAATGATAACAGAGATGTATTGGTTACCTGGCAAGAATGGGATATAAATAGCTCTGGGAGGTTTGATGTTGTTGGTAAATTCAAAAATGGTTCAACGCAGGCTTGGGGAGATTTGGAAACTTTTAGTGATGCAACTAATCACGCTGGCTTTTCTCAAGTTGCTATGGATAGTTCTGGAGATGCCCTAATTTATTGGAGACAAGCAACTGGAACTTTTGTGAGTGAGGAAGCTAATAATCCTGTTGGTGAGTTAAATGTAAAATATCGTAATTATGATGGTTCTTTAGAAAACACTGTAACTATTTCTCCAACAGGTGAAGATTCATTTAATGCATCTACAGAATCTACTGAACCTCGAGTTGTATTTGAAAATGGGCATGCAGCTGTAACTTGGTGGGGAGTAAATGGAGGACATAATATTATTTATGCATCAATTATGCAAGATAAAATTACTTGGAATACAACAGCCTTAACTACTAATGGAAAGAACGCAGATTTATCTTCAATATCAATAGGAAATAATGGATTTGTTGCTGTTGCTTGGCAAAAAACAGATGGATTAAACCATAGAATACAATCTAAATTTTATAACTCCTCAACAAGTTCATGGTCTTCAGTGATGACAATGTCAGATCAAGGGGCTGATGCAATTCACTCTGATATAGCGGTAGATGGCAATTCTTCCGCCACCGCATCTTGGGTTAGATGGAATACCTTAGACTCAAAATATATCCCAGAAATAAAACAATACACTCCAATTATTATTACTTTATCAGGATCTGAAACTATTACTTTAGAGGTAGGAACTAACTATGAAGAGGCTGGCGCAACTGCCATTAATAGCTCTGGAGTGGATGTTTCGGGAGATATTCAAATTTATGGAACAGTAGATAGTTCTGTTGTTGGTACTTATAACATCACTTACGACGTTACTGACTCTACTGGGAACATTGCTTTAACCAAGACTAGAGTCGTAAATGTTGTAGATACGACTTTACCAATAATCTCGTTACTCGGAGATAATTCGATAACAATTGAAGTAGGTTCTTCCTATGATGATGCTGGAGCAACTGCAAGCGACAACTACGACGGAGACATCACGTCAAGCATTATTGCAAATAGTACTGTAAATACTTCTTTAGCAGAAAGCTACACTGTAACTTATAATGTTACAGATGCAAATGGAAATGCAGCGACTACGGCAACAAGAATTGTTAAAGTAGAGCATCCATGTATATCTTCCGAAAGTTTTGAAACGTTTCCACCAAGTGACTGGATAATAATAAATTCTGATGTCTCCATTAATGACATTGAACTCTCAGATGGATGGTCTGATGATGGAACTTATAGTTTAATGTTTTCTACATATTATGGTTCACCTACTCAAAATCAATACATTATATCCCCTCAGTTAGTGACTACTGAAACGGATAGATATATGAAATTTTATCCATATGCATGGTCAAGCCAACAAAGTTATAGGGTTGGCTGGTCTTCAACAGGAACAGATATAGATAATGATTTTACATGGGGAGAAGTCCAAACTGCATATGACGAAACCCCTTTGTTTGAGAAAACAGATCTTCCTGTAGGAACTAAATATATTATTATTGAACATATATTTGATACATATGGTGGGAAAATGTATGTTGATTCTTTTTGTTTGCCTAAATTATATGTAGACGATGAATCTCCAGTAATTACTTCCGGATCTTTAGGTATTGACCTATTCGAAAATAGTGGAGAGGGGCAAACGGTTTATACTACTATTGCTACCGACAATATTGCAGTAATTAGTTATTCACTAAGTGGAACTGATGCTTCTCTATTATCAATAACATCATCTGGTGTGGTAAGATTAACTACCAATCCGGATTATGAAACTAAATCTAGTTATAGTTTTACTGTAACAGCAAGTGATGCCGCTGGTAATACAAGTGCTGCTACCACTGTAACATTCTCAATTACAGATGTAGATGATACCGCACCTGTGATTACTGTAACTGGCGATAATCCAGCAACCGTTGAGTTAGGAGCTACGTACACCGATGCAGGCGCTACCGCATCAGATGGGCTTTCCGCTCCGGGATCAGGATTTGAAGAAGGATTAGAAGTGATTACAGTTACTTCAACAAGTAACGTTGATATTTCTGCAGTAGGAAGCTATACTGTTACGTATTCAGCAACAGATGCAGCAGGAAATGCCGCAACACAAGTGACACGAACAGTAAACGTAGTAGATACCACTGCTCCAGTAATCACTGTAACAAGTGCTAACCCAGCCACGGTTGAGTTAGGAGCTAGTTATACCGATGCAGGCGCAACAGCAACAGACCTATCCGGAGCGATCACAGTTACTTCTACAAGTACCGTTGATACTTCAACAGTAGGAAGCTATACCGTTACGTATTCAGCAACAGATGCAGCAGGAAATGCCGCAACACAAGTGACACGAACAGTAAACGTAGTAGATACCACTGCTCCAGTAATCACTGTAACAAGTGCTAACCCAGCCACGGTTGAGTTAGGAGCTAGTTATACCGATGCAGGCGCAACAGCGACAGACCTATCAGGAGCGATCACAGTTACTTCTGCAGGTACAGTTAATACCTCTGTAGTAGGAACTTACTCAGTAACGTATACATCTACAGATGCTTCGAATAATACAGGCACAGTAACACGAACAATAAACGTAGTAGATACCACTGCTCCTGTGATAACGATCACTGGTGATAACCCAGTAACGGTTGAGTTAGGAGCTAGTTATACCGATGCAGGCGCAACAGCATCAGATTTATCGGGGACTAATTTAGTTATAGCAGTTACTTCTACAAGTACCGTTGATACTTCTGCAGTGGGAAGTTATACCGTTACGTATTCAGCAACAGATGCTTCGAATAATACAGGCACAGCGACACGAGCAGTAAACGTAGTAGATACTACTGCTCCAGTAATCACTGTAACAAGTGCTAACCCAGCCACGGTTGAGTTAGGAGCTAGTTATACCGATGCAGGCGCAACAGCAACAGACCTATCCGGAGCGATCACAGTTACTTCTACAAGTACCGTTGATACTTCAACAGTAGGAAGCTATACCGTTACGTATTCAGCAACAGATGCAGCAGGAAATGCCGCAACACAAGTGACACGAACAGTAAACGTAGTAGATACCACTGCTCCAGTAATCACTGTAACAAGTGCTAACCCAGCCACGGTTGAGTTAGGAGCTAGTTATACCGATGCAGGCGCAACAGCAACAGACCTATCCGGAGCGATCACAGTTACTTCTACAAGTACCGTTGATACTTCAACAGTAGGAAGCTATACCGTTACGTATTCAGCAACAGATGCAGCAGGAAATGCCGCAACACAAGTGACACGAACAGTAAACGTAGTAGATACCACTGTACCTGTGATTGTAGTCACTGGAGATAATCCAGCCACGGTTGAGTTAGGAGCTAGTTATACAGATGCAGGCGCAACAGCAACAGACCTATCAGGAGCGATCACAGTTACTTCTACAAGTACCGTTGATACTTCTGCAGTAGGAAGCTATACCGTTACGTACACATCTACAGATGCTTCGAATAATACAGGCACAGCGACACGATCAGTAAACGTAGTAGATACCACTGCTCCTATATTAACTCAGGTAACAGCTATTGAAACACCATCAAATAACCGAAATCCAAGTTATATTTTCACTACCAGTGAACAAGGAGTGATTTCAAGTAGTTTGGCATTTACATCAGAAACCAATACAACAACAGCTAATAATCAGATGATAACGTTTAGTGAATTAGAAGATGGTCTATATACACAAGTGATATTAAATGTCACAGATGCATCAGGAAATTTAGGAACTTTAATCATTCCTGATTTTGTAATAGATGAAACAGCAAGTTCTGGAGAGGGTCTAGATTTTGCATCTATTGTTATATATCCCAACCCAGCATTTAACAAATTATTTATAGACACTGGGAAGATTTTTGACTACGAGCTTTATAATGTCTTAGGACAGAAAATTATTTTTGGGAAGATACGTGAGGGTACTAATGAAATTAATATTAGTAAATATAGTAATGGTATTTACATTCTAAAATTTAGAAATGGGTACAAAAGTTTTTCAAAGAAAATAGTAATTAATCAATAGATGAATTTTTATTGTCTCTAATAGGCTATAAGACATAAGTTGTTATATTTTTTTATATGGCTAAACTAAAAATTAAGTATGCGGGTCTGATATCTTTTTTCTGATTTTTGGGTGTTCTGAAATAGATTCTGATGTTAACAAGGTTTGTTTATTACTTTCCAAAGTCTCCATGGCAACTAATTCATTAATAAAAGCTTCTCAAAATTCTGAAACTGGAGAACGGGCGAAGAATGTTTTAAATATCAAATATACCCTCAGACATATTAAACTTAACACTTGGTTAGATATTGAAAAAATTGCAGTTAAATATAAAGAAGGTGAATTTAAAAACTGTCTTGAAAAAAAATGTGAAGCTTCCTTGAGAGAGATTACTAAATTACTGTTTGAGGAAATTAATAGGGTAGAGTTAACAGAAAATACTGTCGGCCCATTAAAACTCAGGAAAGATACGCCTAGTGATTTATATTTAAGAAAGGTGTTTAAATATGAATAGTTCAGTAGAGATTTTATCTATATTTATTTAGAGGACGAAGACTTTAATATTGATTATGAAATATCATTATAGAATTACGATAGTCTTAGTTTGATGCTCTTCTTTATTTAGATACTTACTTGTATAAATTTTTCACAAAAAATATCTTAGAATTTTAAATTGGAGTCTTAATTTCTAATCCAAGTTTGTAAAATATCATCATCAAAAGGAGTTTGTATTTGGTTACCATCTATAAAAGTTACTTCCAAGATAAATCCATCAATTAAATAAGAATTTGCACCAATATTTGTCCATGAGGTTGGACCGTATACTACTAAATCTTCTGCTAAAGTACCATCTTGAAAACATTCCCAAACATTTTTTGTAACACTCGTTTCGGTAAATATAAATTGATCAGGGGAGCCTTCGTCAGAAGATAAAAAGCAACCTCTCGCTTGGCCAACTGGCCAATTGCCAGCTCCTACCCATTCTTCGCTTATAAGCGTCCATGTGCCAATGATAGGGTCTGTTATATTTACAGCTCTTGTGGCAATACTAGAATTATTAGAAGAATCAACAACATTATAAATAACATTATAACTGCCTGTTTCAGATACATTAACATTTGATGAAATAGTAATAGAATTAGTTATATTACCATCTATATTATCGGTTGCAATCGCTCCTAGTTCTTGATAAACGTCATCTAAAAACATTACTTGAGGATTTTCTCCTAATAAAGTAATGATTGGAGGTTCAGAATCTTGGATAGTCTCTTCACTTTCATCCTCTGAATTAGAACTACAGCTAAATGCGAAACTTAGTCCTAGAAATACATAAAGTATTTTTTTCATAATTAGTTTGTTTAAGTAATTTAGGAGGATAGTTAGATAATATAGATATCAAATGTAAGTATAAATTAGTTGTTATTTATTACATAAGAAAAACAGATATGCTCGCTTTTTTTTACTTCTTAATGATTATTCTTTTGAATCAAATAAAAACTTCATTATTAAAAATCAAAAAATTCTCATCACTAAAAATATATTTCCATACAAGATGTTTATTCTTTTAATTATAATTTTATTAATTTTGTATCACAATTAAAACTTTACAAAATGAAAAAAATAATTTTATTAGTGTCTTTAGTAACCTTAATGGTTGCATGTGAACAAACAAGTAAACAACCAACAGATAATAATCCGATGTCTGGTTATATGCTAGGAGATGATGTATATACTCAAGGTGTAGAAAAATTCATGAAAGCTTATACGGATAATAATTTTGAAAATGCGCAAGATATTTTTGCTGAAAATGCTGTATTTTCTGTTAACGATGCTAAAATGGGTGTAGGAGATATGATGACTGGATTTGCCGTAGGTCATCAGTTTTTTGATAGCATAGCTCATAATAATGTAGATACAGCAACTATGTATTACAATGATGGTAAAATTTTCACTAACGTCTGGTATGACTGGAGTGGGGTTGCTAAATCTAGCGGTGAAACAATAGAACTTAAAGGCTATGGTTGGTTTAAATGGGAAAATGGCAAAGTAGTAGAAGCCTACAATGCTTTTGATCCAACAGCTTATAATTCTATAATGAGTGCACAAGAATAATAAAAGCTTACAGAACTGAGAGATTTCAACCTTTAATTAAATTGTTTTCAATTTAATTAAAGGTTTTATTTTTTATTGACATTAGCTTTGTTGATTCTTGAATAAAAAAAACACTAATTACTTTTTTTAATATTCTCTGCGAACATATTCGGTGTTAGTCCAGTTTCATTCTTAAATATTCTGTAGAAAGTATTAACGGCTCTAAATCCGGAGGCTGAAGCTAAAGCTTCAACACTGTAGTTTTTTAGGTAGTTGTTTTTAATTAATTTTTTTGCTTTTTCTATCTTGAAATGATTAGAATATATTGAGAAATTTTCAAAATTATTTTCGGTTATAGCTATTGATATGTAATTTGCTTTAATTCCTAATTCTTTCGCTAACCAATTTAAATTAAATTCTTCTTTTAGATACAATTCATCCTCTTTAATATGAGTTGTTACAAAAATATATATCTCTTTAGTGTTAATTTCATTTTTAATTTTTTCTCTTTTAAGACTATCAGAATCCATAAAAGAAGATAAGTTAAAAAGAATATTTCTATTTTTATTCATAAATAAAGAAAGCATAAATATAAAAAATGCGATGCTTATCAAAAAATGTTGACTATTGTAAAAAGCTTGATTATCATTTACAAGGTCTATAGAAAAGAGTACATAAAAAATTGTCATCAGAGCTTTAAAGTGGGTACAATTATATAACCATCTCCTTACAATTTGTATTTGCTTTGAGGATGATTTTGCGTGTGTGAATTTATTTGACCATCTTCTTACAATTGTGTCTTGTTTTGTTGAAGTTTTAACTTTAAAACTATTGTGAAGTAATATATAGGTTGCAATGGTGTAAAAAACATTTAAAAGGTTTCTTAGGGTCAATAACCATGCTGGCAATTCTTTTACATTAAAATAGATAGACCAATACAATTTTTCTGTCTCAATATTAGCAGATTGAAAATCATTAGTAAAAGGCAATTCAAAAAGCATATAAAAAATAGCAAAAACAGCAAAGTGTTTAATGTCTGTTGTATTAAAACTATCATCGTCTTTGATAATTTTTTTAACATACAGGTACGTTAAAATTGGAATTAGGCAAATTGTAGAAGAATTAAATAGAAACTTTATTGGAAGACTAATATTGTAATATAGATCAACAATATTTATACTTATATGTTTTATCAGTACATATGAATAAATAGCTAAAATTAAGAGAAATAATTTATTTGAATTATAGTTAAGTTTTCCCGAAGATCCAATTAAACTTGATGTGATTACGATAGATGATCCACCGAGTAAAAATAATAATATGGTGTAAATAAGCATGTATTTGTAGGGGGTTTATAATTAATTGATAACAATAGAATATTAATTTATTTTTTTGCGTTTAACCTTTAACAATTTACACTAAACAAAAATACTAATTATTAATGTATAATGTTGAGTAAATAATATAAATTATTTCTCTAACAAATTCATCTTTTTTTTAAAAAATTTATCTTATTGTAACATGAAACACATTACAACATATAGTAACATGCATATAATCAATAATTTAGAAAAAATTAGAAATAAAAAGTGAGTTTTTATTTTCAGTGGTTTATTTAAGTAGATAACCTACTTCAGATAAACACAAATAAAAATTTCATCTTATTAAAAATATCTAGCATTCTTTTTTAAGATGTCTTATAATTTATTATTATATCCCATTTTTTTTTTGAGATAACCTTTTGTCATAGAAAACTTTTAAAATTTAATTAATTAACTAGTTTTGTTTGGAAAGTAATTTTACCCTCTAAGTAAGAACTACTGATTAATAATATATACTACAATTATAGTTACTTTAACAATAATTGTAGTATTTTTTTTATGAATTTTCTTGTCATTCAATAAATTTACCAAAACATTTTTTTACAAAAGCATTTATTTGGTTTATCTAGATGTAATTAACGTTGTCTTTACTAAAGGTTTTTTATTAGTTCAAAATTGTATAAATTTTCACATTAAAAAATAAACATATTACATACCTTTAATTTCTTTAAATAAGAAATCATCTTGACTAAACAGGTTTGTATTATTGGAGCAGGTCCCTCGGGACTTCCTGCTATTAAAAACATAAGTGAAGCAGGAATATATGTGGTAGCCTATGATTATAATAATGATGTAGGTGGGAATTGGATTTACAATGAAAAAGACAGCCATTCTAGTGTTTTTGAAACTACCCATATTATAAGTTCAAAGACTTTATCTCAGTATGAAGATTTTCCCTATAGTCCTGAGATTTCAGATTACCCCTCACATGAAGAACTTAGAAACTATTTTCAATCGTATGCTAAGTACTTTAACTTATACCGTCATATCCAATTCAATACCCTTGTTAAAAGCTGTGTTAGGCTAGATAATGGTCATTGGGAAGTAACTACTATAAAAGATGAAAATGAGCATGTAGAAATTTTTACAGATTTAGTAGTTTGCAACGGGCACCATTGGGAACCTAAATATCCTAACTATTCGGGTAAATTCACCGGTGATTTTTTACACTCACACCAATACAAAAAAGCAGCACCCTTCGTAAACAAAAAAGTGTTAGTCATAGGCGGTGGAAATTCGGCTTGTGACGTTGCTGTAGAAACTAGTCGTGTTAGTAGTCAAACATCCATCAGTTGGCGAAGAGGATATCGAATTATACCTAAGTTTTTAATGGGTAAACCAACAGATGTTTTTGCAACAAAGATGAGTTTTCTGCCAATTTTTCTACGAAATCTCCTTGCGGGTCTAATTGCTAACATTAATAATGGTTCAAATAAGATTTATGGGTTACAAAAACCAAATCATAAATTTGGAGCTACTCATCCAACTATTAATAGTGAATTGTTATATAAAATTAGGCATGGAAAAATAAAGCCTAAGGTAGAAATTGAGCGTTTTGATGGAAAAAAAGTCTTTTTTAAAGATAAAAGTATTGAAGAATTTGATGTAATAATTGCTTGTACAGGTTTTGTTTTAGCGCATCCTTTCTTTCATGAAAGTTTTTTAAATTACAGAGAAGGACCTGTACCTCTCTATCTAAAAATGTTTCATCCAGAATACGACAATCTCTATTTTATTGGAATGTTTCAACCACTTGGATGCATCTGGCCAGGAGCTGAACAACAAAGTAAATTACTAACTTTAGCACTAAGAGGAGTTTGGAAACGACCCGCTAACATAGGCGTTTTATGTGAAAGAGAAATAACACATCCGCATATGAAACAAATTAATACAAACAGACATAGAATAACCGTAGATTTTCATCGCTTTATGAATGACTTAAAATTAGAAATTAAAAAGGGAGGTTAAAACTACTATTATTAATTTTTAAGTTTTTAGTAAATCAATTAATTATATTATATATGCATACTGATTTAAACAATTTAAAATAGTTGCTTAAATTTAATTTTTTAAAAATCAAAAGAAATTATGAGCAATAAGGTATACACCATTTTTATAAGTTTTATCGTAGCATTAGGAGGCTTCCTCTTTGGATTTGATGCAGGTATTATTTCAGGAGTTATGTCATATGTTGGACCAGAATTTGATCTTAATGAAATTCAATCTGGATGGGTGGTAAGTGCCCCATCATTTGCTGCAATGTTTGCCATGTTGTTTTCTGGAAGATTAAGTGACCTTTATGGAAGAAAAAAAATGTTGATTTTTGTTGCTTTTTTATATGCTATTTCAGCTGTTTTATCAGCGATGGCATCTTCTTATGAAATGCTTTATTTAGCAAGAATTATTGGAGGTATAGCATTTGGAGCTGCATTGGTTTTAGCACCTATGTATATTGCAGAAATTTCAACAGCAGAAAACAGAGGAAAGCTAGTTTCATTGCAACAATTAAATATAGTTTTTGGTTTTTTTGCAGCATTCTTAAGTAACTATTTTTTTAATAAATACAATACATCAGATACTACATTTTTAACTGATGAAAGTGTTTGGAGATGGATGTTAGGAGTAGAATTACTTCCTGCATTATGTTACTTTATTTTTCTATTTTTTATACCTAAAAGCCCACGTTGGTTATACTTAAATGAAAACTTTGAAGAGGCTAAAAAAGTTCTAAATAAAATTCATGGTGCAGAAAGAGGAGGTCAAGAAATTATAGCCATAGAGAAAAATATACATACAGATAAAAATAAGGCTCCATTAAAAATCAAAGATTTATTAAAACCATCATTACGTTTTATTATTATTATTGGTTTAGTTGTTGGAGTTCTTCAGCAGATAACAGGAATAAATGCCGTGTATTTTTATGCAACCTCTATTTTTGAGCAAACAGGTATAGGCACCGATGCGGCTTTTTCATCTGGAGTTTTATTAAGTACAATTTCAGTAATTTTTACTTTTGTTGCTATTTATTTAATAGATAAAATGGGAAGAAGACCATTATTATTAATTGGTACAGCAGGAATAGCTGTTAGTTTATTATTATGTGCTTATGGCTTTAATGAAGCAACATACAAACTGTCAACAGAAAATATTAATCAATTAGAATTTTCTGAATCTCAGAAATTACTCCCATTTGCAGATAAAGTTTATGAGAGTGATATCGCTTTTAAAAATGATTTAAAAGTAGTTTTAGGAAATAAAATATATAGTAAAAATGACGGTGCTATTTTGGAAGCTGCAACCACAATTAATGCTACTTTGATATTGATAGGGATTTTAGGTTTTATAGCTTGTTTTGCCTTTTCATTAGGACCAGTTATGTGGGTATTACTATCTGAATTATACCCATTAAAATATAGAGGTTTGGCTATTGGTGTTATTGCTTTTGTTAACTCACTAATAAGTTCTTTAGTTCAGTTAATCTTTCCTTGGGAATTGTCTAACCTTGGGAATTCACTCACATTTTTTATCTTTGGTATGATTGCATTATTCGGGTTCTTCTTGATGATAAAAATACTACCCGAAACCAGAGGAAAATCTTTAGAAGAAATAGAACAGGAGTTCGTTAGGTAAGGTTTTTCAATATCTCATCATTAATAATTCTTTATAAATTGTTAATTTTTTTTTAATAACGTTATCTGATAAATTTTTTTAATCTTTTATTAAGTAAATATTAAAATTACTTGACGAGCTCCTACAGTAATTTAAATTTTTAGTTAAGACTAATAAACTAGTCAATTTTTTAAAAAAAATGTTGTTGTTAAATTTATAGATACTATTGTATCGTTTGATATAAAACAATATATTTACAAGACCCAAGTCTACTAAATTCTTATGAAGCTATTAAAAAATTTAATTTTATTTTTTATTTCTATTTTTTTTACAATTGAAGTAATTTCTCAAGAAACACTCCCTATATATTCTGATTATTTATCCGATAATGTTTATTTAGTTCACCCTTCGGCTGCTGGTATTGGTAACACAGGTAAGTTGCGTTTTACGGCAAGGCAACAGTGGGCAGGTATTAAAGATGCACCTACATTACAAACTCTTAGTTTTCATAATCGTTTTCGTGATAAAGCTGCTTTAGGTTTTATTTTGTTTAATGATAGTAATGGGTTTCATTCACAAAAAGGAATTCAAGGAACTTTTGCATATCACCTAGATATTAATAGAGGTTCTTTTTTTAATCAAATTTCTTTTGGGCTTTCTTTAACTGCAGTTCAAAATCAAGTTGATCAGACACAGTTTTTTGGGGACCCTTCTATTTCACAAATAGTAACTAGTGATGGTTATTATAATGCTGATTTTAGTGTCGCTTATCACAGAAAAGGTTTTTCTTCTTATTTTACAGTTAAAAATTTGCTCTTATCTGCTAAAAATAACCTTAATAACAGTTTAGAGCCGCTAGATTTAAGAAACTATGTATTCTCCTTTGGATACTATTTTGGTCAAAAAGAAATGTTTCAATTTGAGCCCTCATTAATGATTCAGTTAAGAGAAGCAACAGGAGAAAGAATTGCTGACTTCAATTTAAAAGTGTACAAAGATTTTAGTAATGCTCAGCTTTGGGCAGCTATATCTTACAGAAAAAGTTTTGATGTAAACCCGATTGAAAACTTAGCGTATTTTACACCAATCATTGGAGTTAATTACAATAAATGGATGTTTTCATATACGTATACTAGACAGTTAAATGATGTTGTATTAATAGACTCTGGACTTCACCAAGTATCAGTCGGTGTTAACTTATTTACAAGAAAACCAAGAGCTGCTGCATGTCCTAACATTAACTTCTCGTTTTAGAAATCTATTTCCATAATTTCAACCTCAGTTCTATTCAATAAGTTTGTTAAGGTTTCTATGTTTTTATTACTATAAAACTGATGGATAATTTTCTTTTTAACACTAGTTTGAAGAATCTTGTGGCTATTAAGTACTCTTTTTGTCTGTTTTGCAACAGCCGAACCAGAATCAATTATTTGAACACTATTACCTAGAATTTTCTTTATTTGAGGCATCAGGTATGGATAATGTGAACATCCCAAAACAAGTGCATCTATATTTTCTTTCATCATAGGATTTAAATACTTGCAAAGAAGCTGATGCATTTCTTTAGAATTAGTTTTACCGTCTTCAATAAGGTGAACTAAACCTTCACCAACTTGTTCTATGACTTTAATTGATCTGTCTATGGTACTAAATGTCTTTTCAAAGAGTTCGCTGTCTAGCGTGCCCTTTGTAGCTAATAAACCTATTTTTTTTGTTTTTGTAACTAACTCAGCAGGTTTTATAGCGGGTTCTATTCCAATAAAAGGAATATCATATCTTTCTCTCAGAATAGATATTGCATTTGTTGTTGCAGTATTACAGGCAACAATTATAATTTTTGTGTTTTTATTCAAAAGTAATTCAGTGTTCTTAATACTAAACTCTAGAATTTTTTCGGGTGATTTTTCACCATAAGGACCATTTTTACTATCCGCTAAGTAAATAGTATTTTCATATGGTAAAAGTTGTACCACTTCTTTCCAAATAGATGTACCACCTACACCAGAATCAAAAAAACCAATAGGATTTTCCTTAATAGAATTCATAAGCCATAAAAATAAAAAAAATCCTACTTAAAAAGTAGGATTTTTTGAAAATGTATAAATATTATGAATTTCTTCTTAATTTGACGGTGTTGCTGGCTGTTTCATGTCAGCTAACAATCCAAGTTTTGCTTTTACAGCATCATATAAGTTCTCTCCGTCAGCAACTAAAAGACCTCTTCCTGCAGATCCGTCAAGTACATAAAGAATTTGCTTTGCTTTTGCAACTTCACTAATTGCTTTTCTAGCTTTTTCAATTATTGGAGCTAGCTTATTGTTTTGTTTTTCTTGAATATCTTGATATGCAGCTTGCTCAGCTTGCTGAACTCTAGAGTTATCTACCTGAACTTCTTGAGCTCTTTGCTTGTTTGTATCCTCTGTTTGTTGTGCTTGTTCAGCAGTGTATTTCTTTATTTTATCATCTAGTTTTTTCTTCATACCATCGATATCATCTTTGTATGTTTTTGTAATCTTAGCTAATTCTGCCTGTAAAGCTCTTGTTTCTGGCATATTTGCAATTACTCTTTCGTAAACTACATGCCCAACTTTTTGTGCATTTACAATTCCACTCATACCTAAAGTTAAAAATGCAACTAAAAGTAAACTCTTCAATTTTCTCATTTTGTTAAATTTAATTATTATCCTGTTCTTTTTTTTCTTGTTCTTTTTTCTTCTTTATAGCTTCTTTCTTTTCTCTTAAAATTTTTCTTTTTTCTTCTATATCAGCTGCTCTTTTTTTTCTGGCTTCTTCTATTTTATTTTTTCTTGCGATTCTATCTTCTTCTTTCTTTTTTATCGCAGCCTCTCTACTTGCATTAAATTTCTTTTGTTTATCGGATAATTCTTTGCTAGGAGCTTTTTTCTTTTCTCTTTTTTCTTTAATTGATTTTAGTTTTCTATCTCTTATAATTTCATTTAAAACAAGTTCGCTAATATCGTATTTTTTATTGGAATATAACAATACTAAATCGCTAGATTTATCAAAAATAAAATCAAATTTCCTTTTTTTTGAAATATCTTGAATAGAATTGTAAACTTGGTCTTGTACTGGCTTTACTAGTTGTTTTCTTAGTAAAAACATATCTCCATCTGGGCCGAAATATAAAGATTCAAGTCTTCTTAATTCTTGTTGTTTTAAAGTGATTTCGTCTTCTTTATCAAGTATAAGATCATTAGTCAATATAGCTCTTTCGTTTGCTAAATCTGATTTTAATTTTTCTATATATCTAGTTATTTTATCTAACTCACTCCTCCATTTTGTTATTTTAGAATCCAGTGTGTTCTGAGCCTCTAAATATTCTGGAACATTTTCCAAAATATACGCCATATCTATATACCCGATTTTTTGTGTTTTTTGAGCTATTGCGAATGCACTAAAGATAAGGAATGCATATAAAGAGATTTTTAGCTTTGCGCTATTTCGATTTGAAAACATCATATCAAAAGATTAAGTTAATTTCTATTTATTTAAAACTGCTGCCCAATAATAAAGTGTGTTTGCCATCCAGATTTTGTATTCGTTCCTGGTAAAGGATCAAAACCATGAGCAAAATCAATACCTAATAATCCAAAAGCAGGCATAAAAATACGCACACCTACACCAGCAGACCTTTTTAAGTTAAACGGGTTAAAGGTACTAAAATTGTCATAAGAATTACCAGCCTCTAAAAAACCTAGGGTATAAATAGACGCAGATGGTTTGTCAGTAATAGAATATCTCAGTTCTAATTGAAATTTATTATAAATTGTGCCTCCCTCAATAGAAGATAATCTGTTGTTTTCATATCCTCTTAATCCAATATTTTCTCTTCCATCTAGTTGAAAT
>CAZAIL010000028.1:6113-19720 GCA_964485155.1 uncultured Flavobacterium sp. | reverse complement strand
TGTTTTTTCTAACCTGTGATCTTTGATGTATTTCTCACAATTTTGATCTATGGCAGCATTCATAAAAAAGCCAAGTAGCATAGGAGCGGGGCCATTAATAGTCATTGATACTGATGTCATATGATGGCTTAAATCAAACCCAGAATATAACTTTTTAGCATCATCTAAACAACAAATTGAAACACCAGCGTTTCCTATTTTACCATAAATATCGGGTCTGAGCCCCGGATCGTTTCCATATAAAGTAACAGAATCAAAAGCAGTTGACAAACGTTTGGCATCTAAGCCTAAGCTAACATAATGAAACCTTCTGTTGGTGCGTTCAGGTCCTCCTTCACCAGCAAACATTCTAGTTGGGTCTTCGCCAGTTCTTTTAAAAGGATACAAACCAGCAGTGAAGGGAAATTCTCCAGGCACATTTTCTTGTAAATTCCATTGTAATATATCGCCCCAAGCCTCATACTTGGGTAAGGAAATTTTAGGTATTTTAGAATGTGACAAAGACTCACTATGTGTTTCTATGTTAATTTCTTTACCCCTTACTTTAAATGTATAAATAGGGTCTTTATATCGTTGAATTTTTTCTTGCCAGTTAAGTATGATTTCCCAATTATAGGGATCAAAATCCATTTTTATTTTGTCAAAATGAGAGAGTAATAATTTTATAAAAGGCACTTCATCTTTTGAAGTATATTGTAATATTTTATCATGGTCTAAACCTATTTTAGTTAATACATCTAGATTTTTAATTGAAGTTGAATCAATACTGATTATGGAGTCTATTGTTTTGTAAATTCCAAATAATTTTTGAGCAACTGCTACTTGATTGGTTGCTTTTTTATCATAAGCTCTGTTACTTTCAGCAATCTCTGATAAATAACGAACTCTTGCCGGAGGAATTACAAAGATTTTCTCAGACATTTCCTGAGTAATTTTCATGTTAGATTGTAAATCAACGCCAGTTTTTTCTACTAATTGATCCATAACTGCTTTATAAAGCGAATTCATTCCTGGATCATTAAATTGTGAGGCAATTGTTCCAAAAACAGGTAGTTTATCCATATGTATATGCCATAAATTATTGTTACGCATATACTGTTTTTTTACATCACGAACAGCGTCTAAAGCACCGCGTTTGTCAAATTTATTAATGGCAACTAGGTCTGCGAAATCTAACATGTCTATTTTCTCTAACTGAGTTGCTGCTCCAAATTCAGGAGTCATTACATACAAAGAAGTGTCAGAATGTTCAATAATCTCGGTATCTGATTGTCCAATACCAGATGTTTCTAAAATAATCAAATCAAATTCTGCAGCTTTTAAAACTTCAATAGCTTCATTTACATATTTAGACAGTGCTAAATTAGATTGACGAGTTGCCAAAGAACGCATATAAACACGTTTATTGTTAATGGCATTCATTCTAATACGGTCTCCTAATAAGGCACCACCTGTTTTACGCTTAGAAGGGTCTACAGAAATAAGTCCAATTGTTTTTTTTGGAAAGTCAATTAAGAATCTTCGAACCAATTCATCAACTAAACTAGATTTTCCAGAACCACCAGTTCCTGTAATCCCTAAAACAGGAGTGGTAGATGTTTTATTTTTCTCATGTATTTCAGACAATGTTTTTTTAGCAATTTCAGGGAAGTTTTCAGCAGAGGAAATAATTCTTGCAATACTACCAATCTCTCTTTTTTTCAATCTATTAATTTCTCCATTTAAGACATCACCAATGGCAAAATCTGATTGCTTTACCAAATCATTAATCATTCCTTGTAAGCCTAATTCTCGACCATCATCTGGAGAATATATACGGGTAATTCCGTACTCCATTAATTCTTTGATCTCTTTTGGCAGAATAACACCACCACCACCACCAAAAATTTTGATATGGCTAGCTCCTTTTTCTTTTAACAGGTCAAACATGTATTTAAAATATTCATTATGCCCACCTTGGTAAGACGTCATTGCAATGGCATTTACATCTTCTTGAATGGCACAATTCACAACATCTTCAACACTTCTGTCATGACCCAAATGAATGACCTCTACACCAGTAGATTGAATAATTCTACGCATAATATTAATGGCAGCGTCATGGCCGTCAAATAAAGATGCAGCAGTAACAATTCTAACTTTATTTTTTGGTTTGTAAGGAGTGATTTGTTCCATTTTTTTAAATGATATATGATATTTTAATAAAGTACTTTTTTGTGTATTTTATTATTTTCAATAAATTAATTATTAATTATGATGTTATTCGTAAAAAATACCTGATTTTAGGTCTGCAATTTACGAAATTTTCAAAAAATAGCCGATTTTTTTTTAAGGTATAAAAATCATTCGTTTTAAAAAACAATTATATTTGTATTTAATATTATTTTTCAATTATTTTAATAGACGTATGACTTTTAAAGAGCAAATAGAACTAGGTATACCAGAAAAATTACCTGCTAAAAGAGATTATGAAACTTCTGTAAATCATGCTCCCAAAAGAAAAGAAATTTTATCTAAAGATGAAACAGAGTTAGCTTTAAGAAATGCATTGCGTTATTTTGATAAAAAACATCATGATGTATTACTGTATGAGTTTGCTAAAGAATTAAAAAAATACGGTCGTATTTACATGCACCGTTTTCGTCCTGTATACGAGATGTATGCAAGACCAATTTCTGACTATCCTGGAAGATGTGAACAAGCTAAATCTATTATGTTAATGATTCAGAATAATTTAGATCCTGCAGTAGCACAGCATCCACATGAATTAATAACGTATGGAGGAAATGGTGCTGTTTTTCAAAATTGGGCGCAATATTTACTCACAATGAAGTACCTGTCTGAAATGTCTGAGAAACAAACTCTGACAATGTATTCAGGACATCCAATGGGATTGTTTCCCTCCAGTAAAAACGCACCAAGAGTTGTAGTTACCAACGGAATGACGATACCAAATTATTCTCAACCAGACGATTTAGAAAAAATGAATGCTTTAGGTGTTAGTCAATACGGACAAATGACAGCAGGAAGTTATATGTATATAGGTCCACAAGGTATTGTTCATGGAACTACCATTACTGTTTTAAACGGTTTTCGAAAGATAGGAAAATCACCCAAAGGAAATTTATTTGTAACTGCTGGTTTAGGAGGTATGAGTGGAGCGCAACCCAAAGCAGGAAATATAGCTGGTTGTATTACTGTTTGTGCAGAGGTAAATCCTAAAATTACACAGGTTCGTTTAGACCAAGGTTGGATTGATGAAAAATTAACAGACTTAGATACATTAGTTGCTAGAGTAAGATTAGCAAAAGAAAACAAAGAAACGGTGTCTCTTGCGTATCTTGGAAATATTGTAGATGTCTGGGAGAAGTTTGATGTTGATAATATTCATATTGATTTAGGTTCTGATCAAACATCTTTACACAACCCATGGGCAGGAGGTTATTATCCAACAGATGTTTCTTTTGAAGAAGCGAATATTATGATGGCTGAAAATCCACTTTTATTTAAAGAGAAAGTCCAAGAAACCATTCGAAGACATGCAAGGGCTATTAATAACCATACAGCTAAAGGAACGTATTTCTTTGATTATGGAAATGCATTTTTATTAGAAGCAAGTAGAGCAGGAGCTGATATTATGGCAGAAAATGGCATCGATTTCAGATATCAGAGTTATGTGCAAGATATTATGGGACCTATGTGTTTTGATTATGGGTTCGGACCTTTTAGATGGGTTTGTGCTTCCGGAAAATCAGAAGATTTAGAAAAAACAGATATCATAGCTTGTGAGGTTTTAGAAGAAATTAAGAAACATTCTCCACCAGAGATTCAGCAGCAAATGGCTGACAATATTCAATGGATAAAAGGGGCAAAAGAAAATAAATTAGTAGTTGGGTCTCAGGCAAGAATTTTATATGCCGATACAGAGGGAAGAATTAAAATTGCACAAGCATTCAATAAGGCAATAAAAAAAGGAAAAATAGGACCTGTTGTTTTAGGAAGAGATCATCATGATGTTTCAGGAACAGATTCTCCTTACAGAGAAACTTCAAATATATACGATGGGTCTAGGTTTACGGCAGACATGGCAATTCAAAACGTTATTGGAGATAGCTTCAGAGGAGCAACTTGGGTCTCTATACACAATGGAGGAGGAGTAGGCTGGGGAGAAGTTATAAATGGTGGATTTGGCATGCTTATTGATGGAAGTAAAGCAGCATCAAAAAGATTAGAATCTATGCTTTTTTGGGATGTAAACAATGGAATAGCCAGAAGAAATTGGGCTAGAAACGATGAAGCAATCTTTGCTATTAAAAGAGCCATGAAAAAAGAGAAAAAATTAAAAGTTACGATCCCTAATAAAGTAGAAACATCATTATTTAATAACCTATAAAAATTGCATTTTCATGAAAATTTTAAAATTACTTTTTTTACTATGTTTAGTTATTCTTTGTTCTTGCTCGCCTGTAAAAGTAGTTACAGATTATGATACTAAAGCTGATTTTACTAGCTACAAAACATTTGCTTTTTATAAAAAAGGGATAGACAAAGCGTCTGTTTCTGATTTAGATAAGAAACGAATTATGCGTGCCGTAGAATTTGAGTTAGTAGCTAAAGGATTTATGAAGTCTACAAACCCTGATATCCTAGTAAGTATTTTTACAAAATCAAGAGAACAAGTAAATGTTTCAGATAACAATATTGGTATTGGCTGGGGCTGGGGGTACAACCCTTGGTTTTATGGTAGAACAAATATTAATATAAATCAATATACAGAAGGAACCTTATTTATAGATTTTATTGATAAGAACACTAACGAGCTCATATGGCAAGGAATAGGTTCTGGAGCTATGAAGATGAGAAATATAGAGAAAAAAGAAGAACGTATTAAAGAATTTGTTTACGAGATTATTTCATCATATCCTCCCGGATTAAAAAAATAAAGAAGAATATAATGCTTTATTTTTTAGTGTTTTTTTGTCACTCTTATTGTTAAAAACATGTATAATAAAAGAATAGAGCTTTCTGAAGAAGACTTTTACTTAAACAAACAAGGCTTTAGAGTTTTTACAGAAAAGTATCATATAAAGAGAGGGTATTGTTGCAAAAGTGGTTGCAAACATTGCCCTTATGGTTATGACAAAAATACAGATACTTTTAAGTAATTTTACTCTTGTTTGGTATTTGTATAGGTGTTTACTTTTAAGAGTAACAACCGATAAACTATTTTTGAAAAAAAATAATTTTATAGTATGCGTTACACTTTGTTATTATTCTGTCATGTGTTTTCTTTGTGTATTTTTTCACAACAAATCATTCAAGATGATTTTGAAGGAAACGGAACTATTGTTGAATGGGTTGGTGATGATTGTGGGGTAGTTAGTTCCTTTTCAAATCCTTATGTTCAAGGAATAAATACCTCTGATAAGGTCTTAAAATATATAGATACCGGAGGACGTTACGCTAATGTTCGTTTTGATACGAATCAAAACATAGACTTATCAATAAAAAATTCGTTTACTTTTAAAATTTTTGTTCCTTCTAGTGCTCTTACAGGAAATCAAATCAATAAAGTTTCTGTGAAGCTTCAAAATGGATTTCTCTCTCAACCTTGGTCTACGCAAAGTGAAATAATAAAGCCCATCACGTTAAATGAATGGCAAGAAATTACGTTTGATTTTGAAAATGACAATTACATTAATTTAGATTCCTCCTCACCAGACCCTGTAACTAGAACAGATTTTAACAGAGTGTTAATTCAAGTAAATGGTGAAGATAATTATGATCATGTAATAGCTTTCGTTGATGATTTTATTTCCGAAGAATCAACCTATACAGCACCCGTATTTAATAATTTAATTTGGTCTGATGAATTTAATAATACTGGAGCTGTAGACTCTAATAAATGGCACCATCAAATTATTCCAATAGATGGAGGTAATTGGGCAAATGGAGAAGAGCAGCACTACACAGACCAAATAACAAATTCATATGTTAGTGACGGATCACTTAAGATAAAAGCCATAAGAGAAAATTATACGTTTAATAATGTTACAAAATCATACACCTCGGCTAGGTTAAATTCAAAGTTTGCATTTCAATATGGAAGAATAGATGTTCATGCTAAACTACCTGCAGATGCAGGAACGTGGCCTGCTATATGGACATTAGGAGCTAATATTAATGAATTAGGAAATTATTTTGGATCTACTTATGGTAGTGTTGGTTGGCCGTCTTGTGGAGAAATTGATATCATGGAACAAAATGGATGGGATAAAACCAATCTTATTGGTCATCTTCATTATGCAAATTCAAATACCAATGGATATCAAAACGAAGGAGGCTCAACATACATAGCTAATTCTAGTGGAGAATTTCATACCTACTCACTTATCTGGACAGAGGATATTATTCAAATTTTATTGGATAATACTGTTTTTTTTGAAAGAGAAAACTCTCAAGAAATTCCTTATGACAATCAGCATTATTTGTTGCTAAATATTGCTATGGGGGGGAATCTAGGAGGTAATATTCCCAATAACTTTAGTGAATCTATAATGGAAATTGATTATGTAAGAGTATATGAAGAAAGTTCTTTATCAGTGTTAGAAACAACTTTAGAAGCTCTGATTGTTTATCCAAATCCTGTAGAAAATAAAGTAAGAGTGAAAGTTCCAAAATATTTAATTGGAACAAAAGTAAAAATCTATTCAACTTTAGGTCAAAAATTAGCTGCTTTTACTCTTTCTAGTTTAAATACTTTATTTGATATATCTTCGTATAAACCCGGTATTTATTTTTTAAAATTCGAATCTAATAAAGGTGTTTATACTAAGGAAATTATTAAAAAATAGTTTTGTAAAAATCGTAAGTTTTAAAGTTAGATTAACCTATAATCTTAGCCATTTGAGCTTGTAATTCACTCGCTTTTATTGCAGCAGCTTCTGCAAAATCTGCTTGTTTTGAAGCATAAAGAATGCCACGAGAAGAATTAATTAATAAGCCTATTTGATTATTCATTCCATATTTGCAAACTTCCTGTAAATTTCCTCCTTGTGCACCAACTCCTGGAACCAGTAAAAATGACTCAGGAATAATTTTCCTTATATCAGCTAAATATGATGCCTTTGTGGCACCAACTACATACATTAGATTTTTAGAATTTTCCCAACCTCTAGAGGTTTCTATTATCTGTTTGTAAACTTTTTTTCCATCAATTTCTTTTGTCTGAAAATCAAAAGCTCCAGCATTAGAAGTTAGTGCTAACAAAATAGTATGCTTATTTTTAAAAGCCAAAAATGGTTCTACAGAATCTTTTCCCATATAAGGAGCAACTGTAACACTATCAAAAGAAAGATCTTCAAAGAACGCTTTTGCATACATACTAGATGTATTGCCAATATCTCCACGTTTTGCATCTGCTATTGTGAAAATTTCTGGATGATTTTGATTAATATATTTGATGGTTTTTTCTAGAGATATCCATCCTTTAATACCGTAAGCCTCATAAAAAGCGGTATTTGGTTTGTAAGCAACACATAAATGATGGGTGGCATCAATAATGGCCTTGTTGAACTCAAAAATGGGATCTTCTTTCTCTAATAAAAAGGCAGGAATTTTTTGGAGGTCTACATCTAAACCAATACATAAAAAAGATTTCTTTTTTCGAATCTGAGTTACAATCTCTGCTGTAGTCATCTGTCTTTTTAAAAGTTAGACAAAGGTACATATTTTTAAGACTTTCTGTTATCTTTGTTTAAGAGTCATTTACATGATACGATTTATACTAAACAAACTTTTTTACGGAATTTTAACGCTTTACGGAGTTGTTACTGTAATTTTTTTGTTGTTTAATGTTTTACCTGGTGATCCTGCTAGAATGATGCTAGATCAACGAGAAGACTCTGAGCAATTACTAAATATCCGTAAAAAATATGGATTTGATAAATCCTTAACTACTCAATATTTTTATTATTTGAATGACCTTTCTCCACTGTCACTTCATTCAAAAAATACAGGAGATTATACTTTTTTAAGCGAAGGGAAATATTCGTATCAAACACTTTTTTCTATTGGTAGATCGACAATAGTTTTAAAATACCCTTACCTAAGAGAGTCCTTTCAAAAAAATGGGAAAAAGGTATCAGAAGTTATTTCTGAGACTCTACCAAATACTGCTATTTTAGCCTTATTTGCAATCTCTATAGCGATCATCTTTGGAATCATTTTTGGTATATTATCGGCAGTCTACAAAGACACCTTGCTTGACAGAGTAATTGCTATTATTAGTACTTTTGGAATGAGTATTCCTTCCTTTTTTTCAGCGATTTTATTTGCCTGGCTATTTGGATTTGTTTTAAAAGAATATACTGGATTAGAAATGACAGGAAGTTTTTATGTTGTTGATGATTTTGGCGAGGATATTTATATACAATGGAAAAACTTGATTTTACCTGCCCTAGTTTTAGGAATTCGACCTTTGGCAGTTGTTATTCAATTAATGCGAAATTCATTGTTAGATGTTTTAAGTCTAGACTATATTAGAACAGCCAAAGCAAAAGGACTCAATACTTATAAAATCATCAAAAACCATGCATTAAAAAATGCACTAAATCCAGTTGTAACTGCAGTTTCAGGTTGGTTTGCTTCTATGTTGGCCGGTGCTGTTTTTGTAGAGTATATTTTTAATTGGAATGGCCTAGGAAAAGAAATAGTAACTGCATTAAACACCTTAGACTTACCCATTATTATGGGGAGTGTTTTAGTTATAGCTACCCTATTTATTATTATAAACATATTAGTAGATATTACGTACAGTTGGTTAGATCCCAGAATTAGATTATAATAAATAATGAAAAAAATTATCTTTTTGTTTTTAATGAGTTTGATTGGTTGTCAAAATCCCACCCAATTTTCTACTGAAGCATTGCAAGAAAAATTCATAAACATTTCTCAGCAAGAGGAATCATTTAAGAACATATTATCTAAACATAAAGGAAACAAGTTATTGATTGATGTTTGGGCATCATGGTGTAGTGATTGTATTGAAACTTTACCAATCCTAAAAAATCTTCAGACTGATAACCCTGATGTTCATGTTGTTTTTCTTTCTTTAGACAGAAGTTTTAAAAATTGGAAAAAAGGTATAGAACGTTTTCAGATTAGTGGAGACCATTATTATATGCGCGAGGGTAAAAAGGGTGCTTTTGGAGATTTTTTAAATCTATGGTGGATTCCTAGATATTTGGTTGTGAATGAATCAGGGGAAATTACTCTATTTAAAGCTACTAAAATTTCAGACAAAAAGATTCTAGAAGCCCTTAAAAAATAAGTATTTTAGCCGCTTGTTAAAAAACAAGAATAATATGAGAAAAAATATTGTAGCAGGAAATTGGAAAATGAATAATAATGCCACTCAAACGAATGCATTAATTAATGATTTAAAAGAAACTCTAGGAGTTATCTCGCCAAATTGTAGAGTGCTAATTTCACCTACATCGATCAACTTAAGTTCTGCAGTGGATGCAGTTCATGGGTCAGTTATAGAGGTTTCTGCTCAAAATATGCACCAAGCTTTAAGTGGTGCCTATACTGGAGAGATTTCAGCCGATATGTTACAAGATATCGGGGTAAAAACAGTCATATTAGGACATTCTGAAAGAAGAACTTATTTTGGAGAGAATGACGTTATGTTAACTGAAAAAGTTTCAACAGCACTAGAAAATAATTTAGAAATTATTTTTTGTTTTGGTGAATTGTTAGAAGACCGAAAATCAGAGAATCATTTTAATGTTGTAGAAGGTCAATTAAAAAATGTTGTTTTAGCTTTAGATGCTTCTGCATGGGAAAATATAGTGCTGGCATATGAGCCAGTATGGGCTATTGGTACTGGAGAAACGGCAAGCCCTGAACAAGCTCAAGAAATGCACGCTTTTATTAGAAGTTTAGTTAATTCCACTTATGGAAAAACCATTGCTGATGATGTTTCTATCCTATACGGAGGAAGTGTAAAGCCATCGAATGCTCAAGAAATATTTTCTAAGGAAGATGTAGATGGAGGACTGATTGGCGGTGCTTCTCTTAACGCAATTGATTTTACAGGAATTGTTTCAGCTTTTTAACACCTTCTAGTATTTATGGATGCCATTTATATAGCATACGATTTTAATATTTCACCTAAAGAGCCAGCAACAGAAATGTTAATTGCTCAGTTAGGCCACGTAGGCTTTGAAAGTTTTGTAGAGCACAGCTATGGTGTAACGGCATACATTCAAAAAAAAGAATGGAGTATTAATATTTTGGATGATATTTTTGTTTTAAACTCTGATGAGTTTGAAATTACACACAAACAAAATGAGGTAGCTCAAACCAATTGGAATGAAGAATGGGAAAAGAATTTTAATCCCATTCAAGTAAATGATTTAGTAAGTATACGAGCTCCTTTTCATAAAAAACCTTCGCTACAGTACGATATCATTATCGAACCAAAAATGAGTTTTGGAACAGGACATCATGAAACAACTCATATGATGATTCAACATTTATTGGCATTAGATTTAGAAAATAAAAAAGTGCTAGACATGGGATGTGGAACTGGAATTTTAGCAATTTTTGCAGAAATGAAGGGAGCCAAACCTCTTGAAGCTATAGATATTGATTCCTGGTGTTATGAAAATTCTTTAGAAAATATTCAAAGAAATAATTGTCATCATATTGCTGTTTATGAAGGAGATGCTTCTTTGCTAAAAGGGAAAAAGTATGATGTAATTATAGCTAATATTAATAGAAATATTCTACTATCTGATATGAAAACATACACAGATTGTTTGAATGAAAAAGGACTATTATTACTTAGCGGTTTTTATAAAGAAGATTTTCAAATTATTAACAAGCAAGTTGTAAAATATGGTTTAACTTTAGACTCAAAGCTTGAAAGAAATAATTGGTTAGCTTTAAAATACGTGATGTAGCTAGATTTTTTTATAAATTTGTAAACATGAGTGAAAAAGAA
The DNA here is from genome assembly GCA_964485155.1 of uncultured Flavobacterium sp. Lineage (GTDB taxonomy): Bacteria > Bacteroidota > Bacteroidia > Flavobacteriales > Flavobacteriaceae > Polaribacter. The sequence continues at coordinate 8,709 of CAZAIL010000028.1, read as the reverse complement.
AAAATTCAAGAAGATTTTAATATTTTAGAAAAAGAGGTTCAACATCACGAAATTATTTTACATAATGATGAAGTGAATACTTTTGATTTTGTAATAGATTCTCTCGTTAATGTTTGTGAACATACTGAAGAACAAGCAGAGCAATGCACTTGGTTGGTTCATTTTAAAGGAAAATGTACCGTTAAAACAGGTGAATTTAAAGATTTAGAACCGCGTTGTTCTAAACTATTAAGCCTAGGACTTTCTGCTGAATTAATTTAATATGGATAATATTTTTAAGTATTTTGATTTTTCTCCTTTTAAAAAAGATACCTCAAGTTCCTTTGATGGAAATGAAATATCCTACACAGAATTAAACTCAGAACACTTTCTTATTTTCGAAAAAGAACAGCAGCATTATAATTTATATGTTTCTAAATATAAAAACGAAGCTGAAATAGGGAATATCTCTCCAGAAATTTTAGAGATTTTAGTAACCAACTATGACAAAAGTAATTCTGATCATAGGGTTGCCCTAAGAAGATATTTAGGTTAAAAGTTACTCTCCCCTCAATTTTTATATTAGTTAATAAACTTATTATTAAGTAGATATATTTAATTCGTATTCTTGATCAATTAGTTGCAAAAATTAATTGTTATAGAAAGACTATCTTCAACCTATAATTAGTTATATATACATCCACAATGATTACAAAAATTATCGTTTTAGCAATTTATGTTAGTATTCTTTTTTTAATAGGAATTTTTGCTTCTCGGCGAATTAACAGCATGAGTGATTACTATTTGGGAGGAAAAAAAATGGGGTTTTGGGCTGTTGCTTTTTCCGCAAGGGCAACAGGAGAATCTGGTTGGTTATTAATTGGTTTAACAGGTATGGGAGCCATGGCTGGTTATTCTGCTTATTGGGTAGTTCTTGGTGAGTTGTTAGGAGTATTTTTATCTTGGCAATTTATGGCCAAACGCTTTAAAAGAAGATCAGATACGTACAAATCAATTACAATTCCAGATTACCTTCAAAGTCACTTTAAATCATCTACCAACACGCTAAGAGTTATTTCGGCTGCTACTCTGGTGGTTTTTGTTGTTATTTATGTGGCATCTCAAATGGATGTAACAGGTATTGCATTTGAATCTATGCTGAATATTGATTATAGAATAGGTGCACTTATTGGCTTTGTTATTGTACTTATATATATATTTATTGGTGGATTTGTTGCTGCTGTATGGTCAGATATGTTTCAAGGCATCTTGATGTTTTTTGGATTGGTTTTACTACCAATAGTTGTGTGGTTTTCTATGGATCATGGAGCTGGAATATCTGAAGGGTTAAATGCTATAGATCCTACATTAACTCAAATCATGGGAAGAAGTGATGATGGTTTAATGAATCTTTTTACAATACTTGGTTTTTCTATGATAGGTTTGGGCTTTTTAGGGTCTCCACAGGTTTATGTTCGTTTTATGTCTATTAAAAGTGAAAAAGAGATTGATAAAGGAAAATGGATTGCGCTTATTTTTACGTTACTTACTGATGCAGCAGCAGTAACAATTGGTATTCTTGCTCGAATTTATTTTACAAGTGAAGGTCAAGATCCCGAAGTTGTTTTAGGAAATGGTGGAGAAAATGTACTGAGCATGATTACCAATGAATTTTTACCATCAATTCTGGTAGCAATTTTTATTGCTATTGTACTTTCTGCAATCATGTCCACCATAGATTCCCTTCTTGTTCTTGCCTCTAGTGCTATTACACGAGATTTTTATCAAAAAATATTTAGACCCGATTTAAAAGATGAAGATTTAACCAGTTTTTCAAGATTGGTTACCGTTATTATGGCAGTAGTTGCATTATGTATTGCTATTTTATTGTATAACTTGTATCCAGAGCGAAAGATCTTTTGGATTATGATTTTTGGATGGTCTGGAATTGCAGCTACTTTTTGTCCAGTAATTATTTTATCATTATTTTGGAAAGGGTATTCAGAAAAAGGAGCTATTGCATCTATGATCACTGGATTTATATCTGTAATATTTTTTAAGTTTGTAGTTTCAAATATGGAAGGGATAGGAGCTTATTTTATAGAATTAGATGTGTTAGCACCCTCATTTTTATTAGCCATGATTGTTGGTTATATAGTCTCAAAAATTGCTCCTCCAAAACATTTAGAAAAATCAACTTAGGTTTTTTTGGGATGTATTTCAAATAGAGAAGTAGTTTTATTGTGTATATTTAAGGAGTCTTTTAATTTAAATACGATGAAACTATTAATTTTAGTTACTTTTTTTATACTTACCATAGCTACTACTAAAGCACAAAAAATCTACTCAGTAGACAAAGATTATAAGGCTGATATAAAGGTTTTTGTTGTGAGTTCAGATTATAAAGCAGACTTATTGGTGTATAAAGTATCTTCAGATTACAAAGCTGCTGATAATGATGGAAAATGGTTTTTTACTAATGCTGATTATAAGGCAGATAAGAAAATATATTTTGTAGAAGCTGCTTATAAAGCAGATCTTAAAATCTATTTCGTTGCTTCAGCTTATAAGGCTGGTTGGAAAAACAAATCTAAAATGCATTTGATGTATTAAGAAA
>CAZAIL010000028.1:0-6013 GCA_964485155.1 uncultured Flavobacterium sp. | reverse complement strand
TTAATAGTAGCTTATATTGACTATTGAATTTTCACCACTACTGTTAATATTATCAATGATAGTTATTTGTCTTGGATAATTGTCGTCATTGTAATCATAGGCATATGTAATAGTTCCAGTTTCACCCCCAGCATTTATAGAATAGGAGGTGATATTATTATTATTATTATTTACAATTAAACCATTACCAATAAATCCATCCGCAATTAAAGTAAATATTCTTGGTGTCATATTTGTAATATTTATTAATTAATAATGTCTTTTAATGATTGACTAATATCAAACTTTAACTTTATGAAAATTATCTACTATATCAAATAAAAAATTAATATATTTAGTTTTATAAAAAAACTAATTTAAAAACTAGATATATTGCAAAAGCTATTAAAAAGGTGCTTTAGGAATAAATTTGGGTACTTTATTAAAAGATATAATAAAGAAGAAGAGCCGAACAGAGAAATCAAGTATAGAGTTTGAAACTCTTTACTTGATTTTTAATTGTCTTTTTTTATAACCTACATTATTAATACTTAGGCTATCCCTTTAAATAGTTTTAAGAAATACCCATATTTATAGGTATTTATTAGTTGTTTTGTTTTCATTTTTTCAACAAAAATTAAACCTAATTTATAATGAGAAAAATATTATTAATTCACATACTTTTTTTTACCACTCATTTTTATGCACAAAGCAATACTGATTGTTTTAGTATAGAACCAGGTCAAGTGATAGACGTTCCAGAAAATGCTCAGGTTGGTGATACTATAGCCACTATTCAATATTGTTCCACAGGTGAATGGAAAAGATTAGAAGCAGAGTACTTTAGTACACTTGCACTAAAAGAAAACGGTCAATTGTATACCTGGGGTATTAATGGTGAAGGTGGAAGTTGGCCACCAATAACTGCAGGAGCAGATCCAACACAATTAATAATTTTTGATCCATACTTGGTTAAAGATCCTACAGACAATACTCAAGATTTCATATTAGACGATATTGCTTCTTCAATTTATTTGGCTTTTGGCATAAAATCGGAGGATAAATCTTTATGGGGATGGGGAAGAGATCAAGATGGTCAATTAGGAATAGGAGAAAATCCTAATGCCGTTTATCCTGATTTTATGGATTACAGAACTCCTCAATTATTAAATAATTCAACTACTTGGGAAACAGTTTCTGCGGGTAGTTTTCATGGAAATGCTATAGACACAGAAGGAAAATTATGGGGTTGGGGTTACGCAGACAATAATTATGATCAAAATGGCTTTAATACAATAACATATTCACCAACACAAGTTGGGACAGAATCTGACTGGGAAGTTGTATCCTGTGGATACCAAAATACTTATTTAATAAAAGAAGATGGTACACTTTGGGTTATGGGACTTAATAGTCAGGGATCATCTGGCCTAGGAGATAATCCCACTGAAAGTGGGATTGTTCAAATAGGAACCGATTCAGACTGGAGTAAAGTAAATTCCTATGGAAGAGGAGCTATTGCAATAAAAAATAACGGACAACTTTATGTGTGGGGTCATAATGATAATGGTAAATTAGGTTTTGATTCTAGCGCTACTCCTTATATTTCTAACCCAACACAAATCCCAGGATCTGAAAATATTAATTTCCTTTATGCAGATGTTGGAAGAAGACACGGCTTGGCTTCAGACACAGACGGGAACTTTTATGGCTGGGGAGAAAACCTAAGTGGACAACTTGGAAACGGTGAAATTGAAACCTATGAGGAATTTCAATTAATTGACACTGGTGATATAATGGTTAGCCAAGTAAGTGCAGCAGGAAGAACTTCAGGTTTTATCACCGAAGGTGGTTCTATGAGAATGTTTGGTTCTAATGACACTGGTCAACTGGGATATGGCGAAGATGCTATAACAAACCCAAATACTCCAGTAGTGGTAAATCTAGGGGAAGAGCTTGAAAACGCTACAATTATTAAATACAACTCTTCAGCAATAGCTCAAGGTGTTTTGACAGATGAGGGGCATTTATGGGTATGGGGTGATAATGAATTTGGAAGACTGGGTTTAGGACATGCCGACAGGATTGAAGAAAACTACTATCCAAATAGAGTTGGTGAAACTTCAGATGTTTGGACAGATTTTTCTCATTCTGGCTCAAATTTATATGGCGTTAAAAACAATAAATTATATGCAGCAGGTGAAAATAATAATTATAATATTGGTTTAGGTCTTTTAAATACTGAAACTCAATTATCAATGATTGAGGTACCTGGAGTGGACATTACAGAAATTAATTCATGGCAAAGCTCCTGGGGTGGTTTTATATCTATTAAAAATAATGGAGAATTATGGGGTTTTGGAGGAAACTGGAAAGGGCAACTAGCCATAGATCCTAGTGAACAAATACAAAATACTATGAATACCATCGATGTTAATGATGATGGTTTTGGCGGAATTAATAATGTAGATAATATTAGTGAAGCAAATACATTAAGAGTTCAGGGTAATTATGAAACAGGGCAATTCACAACTAATGGTTTAGGAAATAATGCATCTTTCTCTGTAAAAATAAACGAAAATGGCGAAGCATCAGTAACTATTATGGACGGAGGTAATTCATTTACAGAGGATGATATTATAACGATTCCTAATATTGAACTTGGTGACAACAGAGATAGGAGTCTTATGACAAATGGAGATTTTGAAAACGGAAGTAATTCATGGATTATTGGAGTTGATAATAACACCTCTGCACCAACTGTAACAACTGACAATAATACCTACTATTCTGAAAATGTTTTGGAAGCTGGTGAAGCTTACAGTGTTAATGTGAGTCAAAAAACAGAAATAATAAATGGAAATTCATATACACTAACATTTGACGCATGGTCAGACAGAAATAGAGCTACTATTGCAGGTATAGGTTTAAGTAGTGCTCCTTTCGATGCCATAACAGAAACAATAGATATAACAACCGAAAGAACAACATATTCAGTAACAATGGAAGCAACTTTTGGAGATTCAGATGCAAGAGTTTTGTTTGATTTAGGCGCTGAGATAGGTGTAGTTAACATAGACGATGTATCTTTAATTAATAATAATGTAGCCCCAAATCTATCATTTCAAGTAGATGTTTATGGAGATAACGAAGGAATCGCTAGTATTCCAAGTTATCAAAAATTAAACAATGGCACTGATTGGTATAAAATTTATGACACTAAGGCGACGGAAATATTAATTATTGAAAAAAACGATGGAAGTATTTGGTTTGCAGGCGGAAATAATATTGGAAGTGATTCTGAATTATATGATATTTTAGGAGTTAGTGGTTATAATAATAACGGTTTAGTCGAAATATTTCCAGCAGGGAATGACTGGAATACTTTTTCAAGTTCAAGAGGTGTTGGTCGACAAGGGGTAGTTGTAGGAATTAAGGATGATGGTACTATGTGGAGTTTTGGAGATAACATTTCTGGATTAGCAGGTATTGGTAGTGATGATAATTGGATTAATGAGATCACCCAAATTGGTTCGGATTCAGATTGGAGACATATTAATTTAAATGGCCCAACAGCCCTTGCTATAAAAACAGATAATACTCTCTGGGCTTGGGGTAGTGGATGGACAGGACAACTTGGAAATGGAACTTTTGGAAATTCCAACCAACCTGTTCTTGTATCTGGTGACATACAATGGGAAACTACTGGCGGAGGGTGGCTATTTCAAACAGCTATAGCTAATAACGGAACTATTTATGGATGGGGCTATAATAGACTTGGTGGTCTTGGTGGTATTGGGGAAGTATCTTCAGAATATTTAGATTGGATTACAGATGTTTCCATTATAGATGGTGCATTCACGTTTAGTGATTTAGGATATGTGATAATTCAAGATTCAGAGGCAATTGATTATGAAACCATCAGTAATACTCAAGGGAGAAATGAAGGGAATATGACTAATTTGCCTATAGAAATTACTATTCCAATGACCATGTCTGACGGTATAAATACTTCTGAGGCTGAAGATGTAATTTTTAAAATTATTAATGTAAATGAAACACCAACAGATATTGAACTCTCAGAAATTGAATTTACCGAAGACAATAGTATTGGTTATGAGGTTTCAGAAATTAGTGTAATCGACCCAGATTTTAATGATTCTTTCATTTTACAAATTGATTCTGAATATGGAGATTTTGAAAAGTTTGAAATTACAGATAATAAATTAACTTTAATAGAAAGTGTCTCTTTTCATGAATTTGAAACCCTAAGTATTAAAATAATAGCTGAAGATGAGGGAGAATTGTCATTTTCAAAGGAATTTACCATTAACGTGGTAGATATAAATGATACTCCAGTTGCTGTTAATGACGAACTTACTATTCTAGAAGATGCTGCGGTATCATCTACCAATGTGGTTCTTAATGATACTGATGAGGATAACGATAATTTATCAATTATTAATCTAATCTCTGATCAAAACGGAACAGTAACTATAAATACTGATAATATTTCTATTGATTATATACCTGAAGAAAATTTTAACGGTACTGAAACTATTACTTATACACTCTCTGATGGAGAATTAACCTCTACTGCTACTTTAACCATATCGGTAACAGCTCAAAATGATGCTCCTATTGCTGAGGATGGGACAATAACTTTGACACAAGGAAATACTGAAATTATAAGCTTAAATGCTACAGATATTGACAGTAGTGAGCTTAGTTTCAATATTCAAGATCAGCCAGTTAATGGTTCAGTTACAATAGACGGGAATATAGCTACTTTTACAGCTAATGAACCCTACACAGGCTCAGATAGTTTTACATTTACAGCTACTGATGGAGATTTGGAAAGTAATTTAGCAACAATAACTGTAGAAGTAACACTTAATGCAAATAACTTTAATTTAAATAACATAAAGACCTATCCTAACCCTGTTAATAATTATTATATAATTGATAGTTATTTACCATTAGAACTTAAAATATATGATGTGAATGGTAGAATTATAAGTAAATATTCTTTAAAAGAAGGGGGAAATAGAATAGATACTTCATTATTATCAAGTGGTATCTATCTTTTTAATTATAATCATAAAACTAAAACAAAAAATCAAATAGTTATAAAAGAATAAGTGTTGGTCAGAAAAAACAGAAAAACTCATCAAAGTAGTTATTTGAGAGGTTGCTCAGGAATTATAAATCCTTTCTATTTTCTTTAATTACTCTTTACTATTTTACCATAATTTAGTTACTGTACCATTGATTTTCATTTAATTAGAGTAAAAAAAATAAACCATTTTAAAAACGTTTTAAATGAATTCACCAGAATAAAAGTAATGGATTTTCTACAATTATCTGAGAAAGTAAAAAATAGTTTGAAACTCTTTACTTGATTTTTAATTCTCTTTTTTATAACCTACATTATTAATACTTACGCTATCCCTTTAAATAGTTTCAAGAAATACCCATGTTTACTGGTATTTATTTGTTGTTTTGTTTTCATATTTTTAATAAAAATTAAACCTGTTTATATTATGGAAAGATTAGTGCATAAATATATATTTTCTATTTTATATTTAATTTCGTTTAACTTTTATGGACAGTGTAATGGTTCAAAAGATTTATGCAATAAGAGATATAATGAAGTTGCCTATCTTACTACCCATAATGCCTTTAATTCAAAACAAGACAGTTTTCTTTTTCCAAATCAGAAATCCAACATAATCGAACAACTTAACAATGGTGTACGTGGACTTATGATTGATGTATACGACGATAATGGTAGTATTGTTGTTTATCATGCTTATAAATTTTTAGGATACAAACCATTATCCATTTATTTAAATGACATCAAATATTTTTTAGATAACAATCCAAATGAAATAATAACCATAATATTAGAGTCTTATACTTCCTCAAATGCTATAGAAAATGAAATTACTCAAGTCGGTTTATTAAAATATTTACATACACAAGATGTTAATTCTTTATGGCCAAAGTTACAAACGATGATTGATTCTAATAA
>CAZAIL010000027.1:0-20168 GCA_964485155.1 uncultured Flavobacterium sp. | reverse complement strand
ACACCAATTAATTTTTCATCTAAAGCAATTGGCAAGGGTGTATGTTCACATAAAAAGGCCATTTCTTGATGGTACCCTTGTTGTATTGGTTGCTCTATAGAGTGTAAATTATAATTAGATAATATATTTAGTTTATCTAAAGCCTCGGCTGGGGTGAAAGCACCGTTTGCATCTACGCGCAATTCTATATCACTTTCTGAAAATTCTTTTCTAATAGATGCTAAAAGTTCAATTTCTGTTTCAAAATTGATAGCACCAATTTTCATTTTTATACAGCGAAAACCTTGCATTAACTTCTCTTTAATTTGGTCTTTCATAAACTGCTGATCACCCATCCAAATAAGACCGTTAATAGCTATAGACTGCCTATGTTTTGTAAACTCTGAAGGAAATAATTCAAAAGAGGATGAAGACTGCAACGATAAAAATGCTTGTTCTAGCCCAATTTGAATGCTTGGAAACTGACCAGTTTCGGCTAGTAATAACTCCAACCCTTGTGATATATTTTCACAAACCCACAAAAGTTTCTGTTCGTAATCTGGTCTATCGTCTATACTTAAGCCTCTGAAAAGACCACATTCGCCTATTCCTATTTCTCCCTCTTTCTTTACGTATAAAAACCATGTTTCTTTAGTTTTTAAAACACCTCTTGAGGTTCCGCTTGGAGCTTTAAAGTTTAATTTATATTTTTGATAGCTAGCTGTAATCACACTATTATTTTTCAGCAAAATTTTTAAAATTATTTAATGAAACCTCATCAATTTTTTTAAATTTAGATTTAAAGTAAGGCAATACACATCCTAAAATATAACTTTTTGCCTGATAACTGGAGTTTAAATTTATAACGGTATGAGATCTATCACTTGTAAAAGTATAATCATCTCTCTCCACAACTCCATCTCTGTCAATAAATAAAGTTATTTTTTCGTTTTTTACATATGCCAATACTTTTTCTTTGATAATAATTGTTTGATTATTGTGTAGCACTTTAATATCATACCTACTACCCGTAATGCCTGGTTTTTGATCTACTACTTCAACAGCACTATATTCTGGATTCCATAGGGTTATTGTAGCAATATCTGTAAACATTGTAAAAGTTTCTTCGATTGGCTTATGAATGGTGATTTGAGAAGTGTAACTACTGTCTTTAATCACTAAACCTGTACCAAAAAATAATAAGGTAAGAATAATTAGGAATATGATGATAATTTTTACTGTTTTCATGTATTGGTTTTAGCAGATGGCGAAATTACAAAACTTGTCCTAAGCCTAAAAGAATTGCAAATAGAAAAGTACTTAGAGCTACTTTTTTTAATTCTCCGTCTAATTTATATTCTTCATTATTATTATAAACAAATACACTGTGAACACATAAAGGAATATATGCCAATAAAAATATAAATTGAACTGGCTTTGAATATGTGATTATGACATAGCTGATGGCAAAAATAAAAGATAATCCTAACAAACTATAATGATATCTTTTTGCTGCCTTTCCTCCTATTTTTACAACGATGGTTTTCTTGCAAGATTTTTTATCGTTTTCACGATCTCTCATATTATTAAGGTTTAAAACTGCTGTACTTAATAAACCAACAGAAAATGCTGGTAAAAAAACAGGAAAATGAATCTCTTTTGTGAATAAAAAATAACTTCCTAGTACACTTAGCAAGCCAAAAAAAACAAAAACAAATACATCTCCAAAACCACTATATCCGTAGGCAGAATTTCCAACGGTGTATTTTATAGCCGCAATAACTGAAGTAATTCCTAGACAGAAAAACAATAGTGAATACCAAAAATTACTTGAACCAAAGGCCATGTAAATTAAAAAAATAGCCATAGTAATTGTTAAAATTGCAGTAATAATAATTGCTAATTTCATTTGTTTGGGAGAAATATTGCCAGAACTCACCATTCTTTCTTCACCAGTTCTAATGGCATCAGTTCCCTTAATACCGTCACCGTAGTCGTTAGCAAAATTAGAAATCACTTGAAAACCAATAGTTGTAATTATCGCAAGGAGAAAAACAAACCAATCGAATAACCCAACAGATACTGCTAAAAAACTTCCAACAATAATCCCGGAAATTGACAATGGCAATGTTCTTAATCTTGCCGCTCTTATATAACTTCTTACATCCATGGCTGCTCACTAGTTTCTACGTTAAATAAAATATGATTGTAAATTTCAGTTGCGTTTTTACTTGGTATGCAAGGTATTCTTATTTTTCCTGAAGCTGTTTGTAAAATAAGATCTACAACATCTCTTCTTTCTTGAAAGATCGTTTGCTTCATGGTTATATTTTGAACTTTAAATAATTGGAAATAGGTGTGGTGGGTATCTACCAAGCCCTTACCAACTAGAAGTAAATTACTTGAGATTTTGTAAAATGTTTTCTTATTTTTTTTATGAATTAAAAAATAACAAAGAGGTATCAACAATGAATTGATATATAAAACATCAAAATTATTAAAAATTAAGAAATTTGAACTATTAATCACCAGTAAAATAAAGCTACACTGAAAAAGCAATCGTATTTTAAAATAAGAGTCTGTGTAGTGCTTATGACTGGTATCTATTTGACCACTATCAAATAAATGACTTTTAATTAAATTGACTTGATCATGCTTACATCCAATAATCTTAATGGCTTTATCTTTTTTATTTTTCATCTTACCACTTAAGGCCTGTTTAAAAACAACATATGAAATACCAACCCATCTTTTAAAAGGATTTGATGACACTGTAATACTTTGAACTTTTTGTTTTTTAAGAACAATCGATTTTTTAGTTAATAAACCTTGATTTATTTCAAAAGCATCTTTTCTTACAAATAAAAACAAGTTAAAATGGCGAAGAAAAATACCCACAAAAGAGCTAAAAATTGAGATAAAGAGTAAACATAAAAACACTAAAATGATTAAAATAATACTTCCAAGAACAACCTCGGTACTCTTATTTAAATATTCATTTATATATTCTTTTTTTCCAAAACTTTCAAATACTTGCTCTATTTGTTGAAAAAAACCAACAATTAATGCTAAAAATAAAAACAAACTTCTAAAGTGATTTTCTGTGAGACTAACTTTTAATAATTCTCTAGTATTAATATTTAAGAGAGGTTTTTGTTTCTCATCAACAATTTCATTAGAGATATTTGTTATTGAAATAAGTTCTTTTAATGCCAACGCTTTATGATGCGAAAGAGCTTTTATTGTAATCTCTGTTTTATTTGAACCTGCTGTTTCTATACTTACACCGTAAACATTTATAAACTGTTGAATTAAATTTTGTTTAAAATTTATGTTCTGAATCCTATCAAAAGCAATCGATATATTAGTCTTTTTGATTATTCCTTTTTCTAAAACAAAATGATTATTGTTTATTTTAAATTTAAAGTTTCTATATGATAAATAAGCCCTAATCAAAGTAAAAATAAAAATACTAAATATTCCTAAATACATATAGAATGATTGTATCTCAGAAATTTGTGATATCCTACTTACAAAAATCAAAAAAAGTACCCAAGTTTGCTTGAGTATCTTAATTAACATGTCTCCATAGATAACTATTACACCTTTAGAAGATTGCCTAGAAAACTTTAAGAAAGAATACTTATGACTCATTAATCGTAGTACTAATAAATTCTTTTATTTGTAGAGCTTGTTCATTTGTAATTCCTTTAATTTCCAAATCATGACTACTATCTCCTGCTGTAAAAACAGTTAAGCATGACAATCCGAAAAATCGCGAAATTGGACCTTGATCTATTTCTACATGTTGTATTCTAGAAAAAGGAACTGTCGTAATAGTTTTTGTTAGTACGCCGCTCTTGTAAGATATATCTTTATCTCTAAGTGCGTACTTTCTTTTTGGAAAACCAACAATTATAAAAATAAAAATAAGGATGAAAATTAAAAAAAAAGCACTGTAAATTAGAGGAATATAAGCTGGTATTTTGTTAACTAGTTTTTTATCAATTAAAAAAAACAACCCAATTGACAAGGAAATAAAAAGTAATAAAACATTAATTAAAATTATCTTTAGGTAATTCCGATTAATATTTTTAAAATCAATTTTAGCAATATCTGGAAGTTCAGTAATTATCTTATTTTGAAAAGAATTGATCATAAAAATTAATATTGTAACGCTTCAGAAATAGATATTGGAGTATCATTTAACAATGCTTGGACAAATGCACCTTTATAGTATTTAAGTAACTGTGTTCTTTTCTCTCTTGCCTCTTTGTAGGTTAAAAAATTACCAAAACGATACTTTAGTAAGTTGTCTTCTTTAAAAATGTTAACACTTTCTAAATTAGCAAATGTATTACTCGCATTTTTTAAAGCTGATATTTGAACTGTAAAAATTAATTTGTTTTCTACTTTCACTTGAGTTACCGTCTCCTCAATTTTAATGTTTTCAATAGGAATTTGTTGTTTTTTCTTTTTATCACATGATAAAAAAACAACACAAAACAATAGTAAAAAAATAGTCCTCATATTATAAGTTTTCTGCTTCTGCAATTAATTCTGCAATATCTTTTACTAAAATTTGATTTTCTTTTTCGTGAAACTTTACACCATCTGTCATCATAGTATTACAATACGGACAGCCCGTTGCAATAATTTTAGCGTTGGTTTCTAGGGCTTGTTCGGTTCTTAGAATGTTGATTTCTTTATCGCCTTTTTCTGCATCTTTAAACATTTGAGCACCTCCGGCACCACAACACAAAGCTCTGTTTTTATGTTGCTTCATTTCTATTAGATTCACACCTAACTTTCTTATAATATCTCTTGGAGATTCATAAACACCATTACCTCTTCCTAAATAACAAGGATCATGATACGTTACTTGTTTTCCTTTCAAAGATTTTTTAATAACGAATCTTCCCTCTTCTACTAATTTCTTGATATATTGAGTATGATGATATACAGTGTAATTCCCACCCAATTCTGGGTATTCATTTTTTAATGTATTAAAAGAATGAGGATCTGTACAAACAATAGTTTTTACTTCATATGAATTTAATATTTCAATATTTGAAATGGCTTGCATTTGAAACAAGAATTCATTTCCAGATCTTTTAGCAGCATCACCAGTAGAACTTTCTTCTGTTCCTAAAACTGCAAAATCTACATTAGCATTATGTAATATTTTTACAAATGCTCTGGTTATTTTTTTAGCCCTATCATCATAACTACCAGCTGCTCCAACCCAAAACAATATTTCTGGTTGTTTTCCTTGAGCCATCATTTCTGCCATCGTTGGTACGTTCATATTTGTCGTTTTTATTCGTCTTTCCAGTTTAATCTATCTTGCTGATTGTATTGCCATGGAGCTCCGTTATTTTCAATATTAGTCATCATCATATTGAGTTCTTGTGGTGCAGCAGATTGTTCCATGACTAAATATCTACGCATGTCCATGATAATAGATAATGGATCTATATCTATTGGACATTCCTCAACACAAGCATTACAACTAGTGCATGCCCATAATTCTTCTGGAGTGATATAATCGTTTAATAATTGTTTTCCGTCATCTTTAAAAATGCCGCCGTTTTCATCCATATTATTACCAACTTCTTCTAAGCGATCACGGGTCTTCATCATAATTGCTCTGGGAGATAGTTCTTTCCCTGTCATATTTGCAGGACAAGAAGAAGTACATCTTCCACATTCTGTACAGGTGTAGGCATTTAGCAGTTGTACCCAATTTAAATCGGTCACATCACTAGCTCCAAACTTTTCTGGAATCTCATCTTCTGCTCCTTCTTCTGGCATTGCATAAGGATCTGCATCTGGATCCATCATTATTCTAACTTCACTGGTTACAGAAGCCAAGTTGTTAAATTGTCCTTTTGGATCTAGATTTGCGAAAAAAGTATTTGGAAATGCCAATAATATATGAAGGTGTTTAGAATAGTATAGATAATTTAGAAAAATTAAAATTCCTATAATATGAACCCACCAAGCAGTATGCTCTATTGTAGTTAGGGTATCTAATGAGTACCCTGAGAACCATGGAAATACAAATTGACTGATAGGGTTACCAAAACCTGCTTCCTGAAATGTATGATCGGTTGCATTCATTACGATGAATAATGACATCAGTACAATTTCAAAATAAAGAATTAAATTACCATCACTCTTAGGCCAACCCTTCATTTCTTTACTCATAAATCTTTTGAGCTGAACGATATTTCTTCGCAACCAAAATAAAATAACAGCGACTAAAACAAGAAATGCTAAAATTTCAAAAGTTCCAATTAAAAAACCATAAATAGAATTTCCTAAAAGTGGTTGAAAAACTCGATGTGTACCGAATAACCCATCAATAACAATTTCTAAAACTTCTATATTAATGACTACAAAACCTATGTATACAATAACATGTAAAAAACCTGCAAATGGCCTACTAACCATTTTTGATTGCCCTAAAGCAATTCTTGCCATATTTTTCCATCGTTCTGTTTTACGATCAGATCTGTCTATGTCTTTACCAAGTTTTATATTTCTAATCAGTTTAAGAATATTCATAACAAAAAAACCGATACCAACAAACAATGCTATTGCAAAAAATATATTCGGTAAATAATCCATATTTGTAATAAATTTTATTGTTTTATAGATAATTCTTTCGTTAAATTTTATCTGATGACAATAGTACTAATTAGACGTGTTTTCTTTGGTACTTTCGTCATTGTAAGCTTTTACTTTTTTGCCAAACAATGAAAAATGTACAAACCTTTTTGGATTCAACTTCATTTCTTTTAATAACTCCTCTAATTCCTTGGAAGCGTTAGTTAAATTATTATACATAGAATCATCGGTAGCTAACTTTCCAAGTGACCCTTTACCGTTTTCTATATTTAAAAGTAACCCATTAACATTTGCTAGTGTTGTTTGAAGTGTTCTTACTGTCTGTCCGAAGTTTACATTTGCTAATGTATCGGAAACCTTTGCAAAGTTTGCTGTAATTTTCTTAGTATTCTCGAGTGCTATGTTAATATCTCCTTTCGTTGAATCTATCATTTTATTGAAAGAACTCAAGGTATTCGTCATAGAACTTACCGTAGTTTCTAATCCTAAAATAGTTCTCTTAAAGCTATCTCTAGATTTTAAATCTAATACATCGTTTAATGCAATTAGTAATGAATCTGCTCCAATAATCACTCGTTCAACCTTAGTTTTGAGCGGATTTAACGTTTCTCCTACAGATGTAAAAATATCTGACTCTACCTCTCCTATTAAATAATCTCCTGATACAGCGGGTTTTCCAATATAACTAGGAATAATTGCTAATGATTCACCACCAATGATACTTGTAGAGTATATTTTAGCAACGCTTTTTTTTGAAAATTCAAAGTCATTATCAAGAGATATTTTTACAACTAATTTACCTCTTTTGGTAGAATCTGTATTAAATGTGATATCAGATACTTTTCCAACATTTAATCCATTTATGCTTACGTTACTTGCTTTATTGAGACCTTGAATATTATCATACTCGATATAAAAAACTCTTGATGCAGCCTCTAATAGGTTTTGACCTTTTAAAAAGTTAAAACCCCAATAGCCTAAACATAAAATTAATACTGCTACAATACCTGTTTTTAATTCTCTAGACATTTATTTTTTTTAATTACAAAAATACTACTATTTTTTTTTAGACAACATAAAAAATATCTATTCTAAAACCTTAGAAAGAGATGCTTTTTTTCCTTTTATAAAGGCAACGATATAAGCATCGGAATACCCTTTATCCCTTGCTTTCAATAACGAAGCTTCAGCTTCCTTATAGCTATTACTAATTCCATAATAATATTTATAATAAACACCAACCTTAACTCTTTGAAGGTTTCTTAAGCCTTTAAAATTGTACGATTTTAGTTTAATTTTATTTTTACTTGAAGCTATTTGAATTTTAAAAGTTACTTCTTCTTTTTCACTATTGTCATTTAAAACAATAGAATTATTAGTGGTAACTGTATTTAATTTTATTTGGTGGTAGTATTTTTTAATTGACTTTGCTATTTCTTTTGCCATTTTTTGCTGGCCACTTTTAGAATTTAAAAACTTCCCTTCTTTTTTATTGGTAAGAAATCCTAGTTCTATTAATACACTTGGCATATATGTTTGATGCAAAACAACAAATCCTGCTTGTTTTACTCCTCTGTCCTTTCTTTTTAAGGATTTTGTAAAATTCCCTTGAATATCTGCAGCTAAAGAAAAGCTTTTGTCTAGGTTTTCTTCTTGCATTAAGGTGAGTCCTAAAACAGACTCTTCAGAGTTAGGATCAAAACCTTTGTATCTTTCTTTAAAATTTTCTTCTAGAGAAATTACTGCATTCTCACGTTTAGCAACCTCAAAGTTTCTTTTATTAGCATGCAACCCTAAAACAAAAGTACCTGCACCATATGCATCCGAATTATGAGCATCACAGTGAATAGAGACAAATAAATTTGCTTTTGCTTTATTTGCAATTTCACCTCTTTCCCACAAGTTAATTAAAATATCTTTATTTCTTGTGAAAACGACTTTTATATCTGGTGTATTTCGAAGTTCTTCACTTATTTCTTTTACAACATTTAAAGCAATATTTTTTTCTCGGTAACCATTTCCAATGTTTCCAGGGTCAGTTCCTCCATGACCAGCATCCAAAACAACTATAAATTTTTCATTTTGAGAAATCAGTTTGTGTGGATTCGAAAAAAGAAAACAAAAAACAAAAAAGAATACAAGGTTAACCTTGACCTCAAATTTGCACTTGTATGTGGGTGGTATAAACAAAATTTAACTAATTTTGGCTTTTCAAATTTGGTGCTTCAGTTATTGAAGCATATTTTTACTCACATACAAAAATAGCATATTAAATATTGCAATCAAATCTGTTTAACATACTTTTATTTTTACTTTTATTTTGTTCTTTAACAGAAACAAAGTCACAGGACATAAAGCCGAGGGGTACATCTATTCCTATAATCAAGAAAGATAGCATTTCAAAAATTAAAATAAAATCTATAAAACCGATTAAAAATGACAGTCTGCTTTTAAAGAAGCAAGATAGTATTCAACTAGACAGCATAAAACCAAAAGAATCTATTACTGATTTAATTACACACGTTGCAAAAGACTACACAACTCAAAATGCAAAAAATAAAACAGTAACACTTTACAATGAAGCCCATATAGTTTATACAGATATTGACTTAAAAGCTGGAATTATTATTATTGATTATCTAAAAAGCACATTATATGCCAAAGGCATAAAAGACAGCACAGGATATAATCAAAAACCAATATTTAAACAAGGTAATCAAGAATCTGAACAAGACTCTATGATCTATAACTTTAAAACAAAAAAAGCAATTATTTACGGTATAAAAACAAAACAAGAACCAGGGATGTTTGTTTTAGGAGAAAAAGCCAAACGTGTAAATGATTCTACAATTTTTATGCGTAACATTAGGTTTACAACTTCAGAAAAAGATAATCCAGACTATTACATTGGTGTAAAAAAAGCAAAAGTAGTTCCTAACAAAAAAATAGTAGCTGGATTAAGTAATCTTGTCATTGCAGATGTTCCAACACCTGTTTTCCTTCCTTTTGCATATTTCCCTTTAGGAAAAAACAGGACCTCTGGTTTTATTTTTCCAGCAATACAGACGAGCACTTCAAATAGAGGTATTGGAATTCAGAATGGAGGCTATTATTTTGCAGTGAATGATCATGTAGATTTAGAATTATTAGGAGATGTGTATTCTAACGGTAGTTGGGGATTTAGAGCTAGTTCTCAATATTATTTCCGATATAAGTTTTCTGGAAATTTTAATATAAGTTTTGAGAAAATAATTAGAAGTACTAGAGGTTTTGATGATTTTACTGAGGCTTCAAATTTTAATATTAGATGGAGCCATAGACAAGATCCAAAAGCAAGCCCAAATTCTAATTTTGGAGCTTCAGTAAATTTAGGAAGTAGTCAATATTTTAGACAATCTTTAAATGAGTTTAACAACTCAAATTTTTTAACAAATACTTTTAGTTCATCCATTTCATATCAAAAAACTTTTGTTGGCACACCCTTTAACATGAGTGCAAATGCTACTCATTCTCAAAATACGAATACTGGTACAGTAACAATGGCACTACCCTCGCTTCAAGTATCTATGAGTAGAATTTATCCACTAGCTGGAAAGGGAGGTGTTAAAAAAAATCCTCTTCAAAAGTTAGGTTTAACCTATAATATGCAAGGAGAATACAGAATAAATACTTCAGAAGATGAGTTCTTTACTCCTAAAATGTTTGAAACTGCCAAAGCAGGAGTTCAACACAGAGCAGATGCAAGTACCAATATAACTCTCCTAAATTACGTTACATTATCTCCCAGTATTAATTATAGAGAGGTTTGGAGCTTTAAAAGTCTTAGTAAGACTTATGACAATGAATTCCAAAATTCAGACGGAACTTTTGGAACAGTTGTATCAGACACAATCAGTGGCTTTAGTAATTTTAGAGAATATGGTTCTAGTTTAAGTTTGTCCACTAATATTTATGGAACATTTAATTTTAAAAAAGGTCGCTTAAAGGCAATTAGACATACCATAAGACCATCGGTATCTTTCTCATACAGACCAGATTTTGCAGACAGCTACAATGAAACTGTTAGAACTAATTTAGATGGTACAGAATTTGAAACATACTCTCCATTTGGCGATGGTACTAGCCTTTATGGTAGTCCTGGTTCTGGATTAAGTAATACAATAGGGTTTTCTTTGAACAATGTAGTTGAAGGAAAACTAGCACCAGAAGACCCTGATAGTGATGAAGAAGACAAGAAAATAACTATTTTAAATAACTTAAATTTCAGTTCCTCCTACAATATTGCCGCAGATAGCTTACGATGGACGCCTGTAAATGCTACTCTTGGTACAAGAATATTTAAAGATAAATTAGCACTTAATTTAAATGCAACATTAGATCCTTATCAAATAAATGAAGCTGGTCAAAGAATTGATAAATTTGTTAAAGGTTTGTTTCGATTAACGAGAGCCAATTTAACTGCTAATTATTCCCTATCCAGTAGAGACTTTAATGGAGAAAATGATGATGATGCCTCAAATAGTAATTCTGGAAATGGCAACCAAGATACCCCAGATGTTCTTGGAAAAAATTTAAATCCTACTAATAGTTTTGCTTCAAATGCTGTGGATGACGATAGTAATGGCGAAGAAGAGATAACAGAGTTATACAAAGCTACAATACCATGGAATTTAAATTTAGCATACTCTGCATCATATTCTAATAACGGAATCAGTAATGTAGGAATACAATCTCATTCGGTAATGTTTGGAGGAGATTTTGAATTAACACCAAAATGGAAAGTTGGGTTTTCCTCCGGGTACGATATAGCTAGTGGTGGTTTTACTTTTACAAGAATGAATTTTAATAGAGATTTAGATAGTTGGAACTTAAGTTTTAATTGGGTTCCTTTTGGTAACAACCAATCTTATGTATTTTTTATTGGTGTTACTTCGTCAATACTAAGAGATCTAAAATACGAACAAAACAAACCTCCAAATAGGGTCTTGTTTTAAAAAAAAAATAACAAAAATGAAAAAAATAATTCAAACTTTAAAAGCACCTAGCCCACTAGGACCTTATAATCAAGCTGTTTTGACCGGTGATACATTGTATACTTCAGGACAAATTGCTATTGATCCAGCAACTGGAAAATTAAAACTAGGATCTATTGAAGAAGAAACCACCTTGGTAATGGAAAATATGAAAGCTGTATTAGAGGCTGCTGAGATGTCATTTGAAGATGTAGTAAAAACATCTATTTTTATTTCTGACATGAATAATTTTTCAAAAATTAATACAGTCTACGGAAAATATTTTAACGAAGAAACTGCACCCGCTAGAGAAACAGTAGAGGTTGCCAATTTACCTAAATTTGTGAATGTGGAAATCAGTATGATTGCTATAAAATCATAGTAGCTGAAGACTTCCTAAAGATTTATGTACTTCTTTAAAATCTCATAAACATTGATTTTTGATTTGATATGATTTATAGAAGTACGTTTAATTAAAAAAAACCACCAGATAGCTGATGGTTTTTTTTTAATTATACATACTATTTGTTATAAAGAAGCTGCATATTCAATTAAATCTACAATTTTAGTAGAGTACCCAATTTCATTGTCATACCAAGAAACAACTTTCACAAAGTTATCGTTTAATGCGATTCCTGCATTTGCATCAAAAATTGATGTACGAGTATCTCCAACAAAATCTTGAGAAACAATTAAATCTTCAGTATATCCTAAAACACCTTTCATTGGTCCGCTTTCTGAAGCTGCTTTCATAGCTGCACAAATTTCTTTATAAGAAGCTGGCTTGTCTAATTTTACTGTTAAATCAACTACAGAAACATCCATGGTTGGAACCCTAAAAGCCATCCCTGTTAATTTTCCATTCATTTCAGGAATTACTTTTCCTACTGCTTTTGCAGCTCCAGTAGACGATGGAATAATATTATGAATTGCTGAACGACCACCTCTCCAATCTTTCATAGAAGGTCCATCAACAGTTTTTTGTGTTGCAGTTGCAGCGTGAACAGTTGTCATTAGACCTTCAACAATACCAAAATTATCATTTAATACTTTTGTTATTGGTGCTAAACAATTGGTTGTACAAGATGCGTTTGAAAATATTTTTTGATCTGCTTTTAATTCTGTGTTATTGACACCCATAACAAACATTGGTGTATGATCTTTAGATGGTGCAGATAAGACTACTTTTTTAGCTCCAGCTTCCAAGTGTTTTCCTGCAGATTCTTCAGTTAAAAAGAAACCTGTAGATTCTATAATATACTCTGCACCAACCTCATTCCATTTTAAATTTGCGGGGTCTCTTTCAGCAGTAATTCTGATAGCGTTTCCATTTACTAATAGTTCTCCACCTTTCACTTGAACATCTCCATCAAACTGACCGTGAACCGAATCATATTTTAACATATATGCTAAATATTCTACATCTAATAAATCATTGATTCCAACAATTTGTACATTAGGTCTATTTATTGCAGATCTAAAAGCTAATCTTCCTATTCTACCAAAACCGTTAATTCCTACTTTAATCATTTTTTTTATTTAATTATTTGTAATTATGTAGACATAATATCAGAGACCCTTAATAGTTCCTTATTAATTTCGTGTCCACCTGTAATTGCCTCCTCTAAATCCGTTGTTATTACTACATTGTTTTTTAGCCCAACCATAAGATTGGTTTTATTGTCTATTAAAAGCTCTACTGATTTCACTCCTAGTCTGCTAGCCAACACTCTATCAAAACAAGAGGGTGAGCCTCCACGTTGCATATGACCCAAAACAGAAACTCTTACGTCATATTCAGGCATGTTATCTTCTACATATTTAGCTAATTCAAATACATTTTTACCAGACTTATCTCCTTCGGCTACAACAACAATACTTGACGATTTTCCAGAGCTTCTACTTTTAATCAACGACTCTAAAAGTCTTTCTAATCCAAGGTTTTCTTCAGGAATTAAAATTTCTTCTGCTCCAGCTCCAACACCAGCATTTAATGCAATAAAGCCTGCATCTCTTCCCATTACCTCAACAAAGAAAAGTCTATCGTGAGAAGAAGCTGTATCTCTAATTTTATCAATAGCATCAACAGCTGTATTTAAGGCTGTATCATACCCTAAGGTGTGAGAAGTTCCAAAAATATCATTGTCTATTGTTCCTGGAATTCCAATAACAGGAAAATTATATTCTTTATTAAAAATAACAGCTCCTGTAAAAGACCCGTCTCCACCTATGATAACTAAACCATCTATCTGATATTCTTTTAGGTAATTATAGGCTTTCTTTCTTCCTTCAGAAGTTCTAAACTCATCAGATCTTGCAGATTTTAATATCGTACCACCCTTATTTATAATATTATTTACACTACGAGCCGAAAGATTAATAAAATCTCCTTCTATCAAACCCTGATAACCTCTGTAAATACCAACACACTCTGTTCTGTAATAAGCACAAGCTCTGACTACTGAACGAATTGCTGCATTCATACCTGGGGAGTCTCCTCCTGAGGTCATTACTGCTATTTTCTTAATTTTTCCCATAAAACAAATGTAAAAATACTTATTAAAAGTTACTTTAAATAATAAAAAAACGAAATCGATTTCGGTTAACTTACAAGTAAAAACCTTATAAACAAAGGCTTTGTTTAAATATTTTAAATGAACATACTTAGATTAAAATTGATCACATCAAAAAAAAAATAAAATGTATATTAATTTTTTTTCTTAAAGTTAAGAAGTATGTTTTTAGGAGTAGTAATTGAATCTTTATTTTGAGTCACTTTTTTCTTCTTATTTTTTTTCTTTAATCCTATCTTTTTTAATAAATCTGATAATGAATTAAAATTTACTTGATAAGACAATCCTATGCCTTGTGTGTACCCTTCTTCTTGAGCAGAATACTGAATTTCATTTTGTCTATTAAAAATAACACTCCTAAAATTTCCAGCCTCATTTAACAACACCTCAACTTTTACCTCCCCCACAACACTAGATTGTGTTTGAGTACCTACCGGAACACCAACTTTACCGTTTACAATAACATTTTTACTAATTTGAGTTGTTAATGACACATCAAATTGATCGTCTGTGTTTAGATTGTCTTGAGGAGTTTGAATGCTACCAGTAGAATATCCAACATCAAACCTTACTTTATTGCTACTTATAATGTCTGAAAGAATAGAACCAATAGCGTTGGAAGTTGTTCCTGTTAACAACTCTCCTCCATTAATATTTCCTCCATTAGGATTTGCAAAAGTTCCTGCTGCAAGTAGTGTTAAAAACTGACGCATTTTTGAGTTGACATCATTATCATTAAGAATAAAATCTAATTCAGCAGCAATCGTAGAATTTGAATTTTGTATTTCTATATCAAATTCCTGTTTTGAATTAAATAAACTTCCAGATATATTAGTGATTAAATCAACAGGTATTTTTCTATTTGTATTAAAGTTTTCTAATAAAACTGCTGGATTTGCATTCGTGGTATAGACGGCTACAACATTTAGATTAGCTTCAAAAGGATTACCACTCCAAGAAATAGTTCCTCCTTTAGAAATCTTAAAAGGCTTGTTAATGATTCCTGATGATTTAAAATTATAGATTCCGTTATCTATGGTATAATCTCCAAACATAGCAAATTTACCATTAGTATTAATTTCTATCTGTAAATCACCTGTTCCTCTTCCACTCAGTTCGCTACCGTTAACTTCATCAATTACAATGAGTGCTTTCGCATCTTTAGTGACCTCTAAATCTATATTTAAAGAAACTCCTTCAACAGCTTCAATTGCAATTTTTTCTTGTAATTCTTCTAATGTCTTTTCTGATTTAAAATGAATTAATCTATAAGTATCTATCTTAGCTATATCTTTTAATGGAATTACAAAATTTGTATTAGGCATTGTCTTTGCATTGACATTTATTGTGATATTATTGGTCAACCCAGCAATACTCGCATTTCCTTTTATAAAACCAGTACCATAATACAGTGCTTCATCAGAATTATTAGTATCTAACACTAATAAGTTAGGAGATAAAATATCTATATCAAGTGCCCATTGATCAAAATTTTGATGTGTTATTGTACCATCTAAAATCCCTCTAGTTTCATATTTAGAATCTAATAAATTTATGTTATCAAATTCAAAAGATTGACCATTTAATCTTACAAAAGTATCTCCATCAAAATTGTAATCAATATTTAAATATGGAAATTGCAGCCCTGCATTTTCTAAGACTAGATCACCATTCATATTTGGATTTCTTAAAAATCCTTTTAATGTAAAGTCACCTGATGCTGAACCTCTTATTTTAGACAAAACGTTCTCACCTAGGGGACTAAAGGCACTAAGGTCAAATTCTTCTAAATCAACAGCTAAATCAATTTTTGGTCTTTTTTCAGAAAAATTAAGGGTACCTAATGCAGAAATACTTTTTACTTTTTCTCTCTCTAAAGACAAAATTACTTGATACTTATCATAAGAACTATCCCCTTCTACATTTAAAAATAAATTCCCTTGCTTAAAGTCATTAATTTCAAAATTTTTAACTTTTAGATTCCCTTTTGGACCGTAGACTCCGTCTTTTTGAGAAACATTGATGGTTCCATTTAATTTTCCTCTTAATTTTAAACTATCTATTTCTGGTAAAAAACTTTTTAAATATACATTGGTAAAATCAATTTCTATTTTTTTATAAGTAGAATCTATGACAACTCCTTTAAAATTTATTTCTTGCTCAATAGATTTTAATTTGAATGTAGAAAAAACATATTCGTCTTTTTTTAAATCAAAAATAAGTTTATTTTCTGTGTTATTTTTTGGGTTTAAGTCCCATAAATTTCCCCTGTAATTAAAAGTAGACTTCTCTATACCTATGACAGACTTTCTTTCTTTGTTTATTGTAAAATACAAATCTAAATTAAACATCTCCTTCTCTGATACTCCCCCTTTAAATGCTGATTTAAAAAATAGTGTATCGTTAATCGTTTTATTGAATAGTAATAAATTAGATAGTTTGTAATAGGGTGTTTCAATACTTTTTGCACTTAGAGATGTATCATATAATTTTCTTTTGTTATTCGTATTTAAAGAAAGTGAATCTATAATATTTCCGTATGCTGTAATTTTTGGTGAAGAAATTTTTAATTTTAATTGATTTTCATTTGCTTTAATATCTCCTTTAATTCTAGTATTTGGAGCTACTGATATTTCCGGAAAAAAGACATCAACTATTTGATTGTAAATAATAAAATCGAATTTTAAAAATTGGTCTGGTGCAATATCAAATGGATTGTAATTAGAATACATACTCCCAAGAGCATTTTGAGCTAAGAGTAATAACTCTTCAAACCTAAAGTCACCTATTAATTCTCCTTTAATAATATCTTCAGAATCTATTCTAATTTGTCTAATATTTTCTTTTACCGTTGAGAAAATTAAAAACTGCTTAAATGGATAGCTGCCTTTTTTATTTGTATAGATGATGTTTTTAAAATTTGCAATCCCTACAATATTATCTATCTTATTACCTGTTAAATCTAAATCTATTAACCCTTTAAGTTCTGAAATACTATCTCTATCGTAAAGATTCAGTGCTCTTAAATTTGCATAATTAATAGTAGCCTTGAAGTCAAATTTATTAATCTCTTCAGATAAATCTGCTAAGCCTTCAAAAGTTCCGTTTAAATTAACATCTGTAGAGGCTAACTTTCCGTTAAATAAATTATTTTGATACAACCCGTTAACACTAATATCTTGATAGTTGTACTCATTAAATTCTATCTGAGAGATTTGTCCGATAAGCTTAGTGTTTATATTTTCTATTTGAAATCCTTTACCATCTACTTCACCTTCAAAAGAAATATTACCAAATGAACTATCTTCAAAGAATCTCCCTAAATCAAATCTATCTAAGACCACCTCACCTTTGTAGATTGCCTCATCTATACTATTAAAGTTTTTTAATTCTAGATCTACAACTATATCTCCTAACTCAGAATTAATATCTAAGGTTGCTTCAATAGAACTAGGTGTTATTTTGGTAAATCCTGAGAGTGAGAACTCACCAAGTTTAATTAATTCTGTTGGCATATTTTTCTCCAAAAGGTTGGGAAGCATATTTTTTAACTTAAAATAATCTGCGGAAAAGTCTTCTAAATTAGCTGTTAAAAAAAACTCCTCTTGCTTTACAGCATTGATAAATTTTAGATCACCTATAATTTTTATTCCTTTATCAGAATTAAGCTGTAAGTTTTCTAATGAAAAATTATTTAAAGACCCTTTTAAATTAGCATCAAATCTTACAACATCGTTTCCTTTAATTTCTTTGTATAGTTTCTTTAAATCCTTAGTAGCTAAATAACTATTGTAAAAAGCTGCGTCTATATATACTAATTCATTAAACTTACTTAAGTTTCTTCTATCATAATCAAACTCTATTTCTGCCTTTATCGATGAAAATGGAGTATTAATTGTCGTATTATAAAACTGCATTTTAGTTTTAGAGTACTTAAAATCCGTAGTTAAATTGGTTATATCTAGACCTCTATTATCTGTAAAGTAGAGTCCTCTAATCTTTAAAGCTACATTAGGTCCTACAACGGAAAAATCTTGCAAGCTTCCGCCCCCGTGATACGCAGCAAAATCTAACGAAACTGCCTTATTTTCATCTATTTGCTTGTAATTTATATCTTCAAAATAAATATTTGATGATCGAATCTGAAAGGGACTAGAGATTGAATCTCTTGGATTGTTATTTTCAAACTTCTCTACAAAAAGATTTAAATTGTGTGTTTCTTCATCTTTGTAATTCTTAACATAGACATGCACCCCTTTTAATGAGGTGTTGTTTAGTTGAATATTATTTTCTAAAATTCTTTTAGCATCTAGCAATGAAGTTTTTAATCTATCTACAAAAATTAGTGTGTCTAAGTGATGATCTCTAATCTCTATACCTTTAAGAGAAACTGACCCTAGAAGTGAAAGATCTACTTTTTTAATCTCTAAATTGGTTCCGTACTCTTTATTTATATTGTCTGTTACTATGTTTGCTAAGCTTGTTTGTACAGCTGGAATAGAAAAAATAATGACAAGAAATACCATGAATAGTACAAGGTACTTAATCCACTTTAACAGTATTTTGCCGATTTTTTTGATTTGTTTTATATTAGATGTATTACTCTCTATTAGAGTAAACGCAAAAATAGAGCCTTTCTATACAAAGAACGATAAAATTAATAAACTAATAAATTTCTCTTTTAAAAAGAAATTGACAATTTAATAATAGTTAATTTTGTTTCATCATTTTATGGCAACAAAAAAGATATACATATTAGGAATTGAATCTTCTTGCGACGACACCAGTGCGGCAGTTATTTGCGATGGAGAGGTCTTAAGTAATATTGTAGCCAATCAAGAAATACACGCTAAATATGGTGGTGTTGTTCCTGAACTAGCTTCCAGAGCTCATCAACAACATATAGTGCCTGTGGTACAACAAGCAATTGAACAAGCCGGCATCACTAAAGAAGACTTAAATGCCATTTCTTTCACTAAGGGTCCAGGTTTAATGGGATCATTACTAGTTGGTACTTCGTTTGCTAAATCGTTGGCTTTGGGCTTAGAAATTCCCTTGATAGATGTCAATCACATGCAAGGACATATTCTAGCTCATTTTATAAAAGAAAAAGATACTGCCTTTCCTCCTTTTCCGTTTGTTTGCCTTACCATTAGTGGTGGTCATACACAAATTGTAAAAGTTTCTAGTCATTTTAAGTTTGAAGTCTTAGGGGAGACTATTGATGATGCTGTTGGTGAAGCCTTTGATAAATCTGCTAAAATATTAGGCTTACCATATCCGGGTGGACCCTTAGTTGATAAATATGCGCAACAAGGAGATCCTAAAAAGTTTTCATTCACAAAACCAAAAGTGGGTGATTTAGATTTTAGTTTTAGCGGTTTAAAAACAGGGATTCTTTATTTTATTCGAAAAAAAGTAAAAGAAAATCCTGATTTTATTTCAGAAAATCTAGAAGATATCTGTGCTTCTATTCAGCATACCATTGTAGAAATCTTAATGGATAAATTAAAAAATAGTGTAAAACATACTGGTATTAAACATATTGCTATTGCAGGTGGAGTTTCAGCAAATTCTGAAATTAGAAAAAGATTACGATTGGCTCAAAAACATTTGGGTTGGACTCCCTATATCCCAAAATTTGAATACACGACAGATAACGCAGCAATGATAGCAATTACTGGCTACTTAAAATATCTAAATAAAAATTTTGCTGATATTTCTGTAAAGGCAACTGCAAGGTTAAAGGTTACAGAATAAGATGGATCCTTCAGCTTAAATCAACTTTATAAAACTTGAATTAACAACTTTTATCCAAACAGTTCATTTAAAACCTTTGCCAAACGAAGGCCTCCTTTTTTCAATTGCATTTTCACAGTAGAAAAATGATCATACATATATCTGTAACTCAAGTTATCATTAATCTTTGCAGATTCATAAACTTTCATGGTAATAACTCTAGTTTCATTTA
>CAZAIL010000026.1:0-20253 GCA_964485155.1 uncultured Flavobacterium sp. | reverse complement strand
AAACTGCTTTGTGATATGGGTAATCAAATGTATATTTAGAATATGTTTTTAAAGTCTGTACAGTAGCCAAAGTAGAATGGTCTCCATAAAGAGGATTGGCTTCCTTTGAATACAAAGAATAGGCCATCACAGATTTTCCGTTAATATCTACAGCCATTCCATCCCAAATAAATTTTCTAGAGGTAGCAAAGGCATAATCTCTTACATTTTCTGCATAAAATTTCCAAGTTTTGGTTTTATTGGATCTATTTTTTTCCGCATTGATAGCTTCTTCTTGCGTGTGAATTAATACTGGCTTGTCATACGTTTTCTTGGCCTCTGCTAAACGCTTCTGCTGTTTTTTAGTCAAGACTTCCTTTTCGTTTTGTAAAATACCAGTTGCTTGCATTACATGATCTGCAGGTACTGTAATATCCACAGTATAATCTCCAAATTCTAGAGCAAATTCACTTCTTCCCCAGAATTGGTCATTTTGCCATCCTTCAACATTATCATACACACAAAGTCTAGGAAAAAACTGAGCAATGACATAGTTGTTATTCCCATCTTCTGGAAAATGTTCAAAACCAGATCTACCTCTATTTTTTCTATGATTATTAATTCTATACCACCAACTTATATTGAATACAAATGTTTCACCAGAGGCTAGTGGTTCAGGTAAATTAATTCTCATCATGGTTTGATTGATGGTGTATGATAAATCACTACCATCGGAATTGGTAACATTCATAATATGATGACCACCATCAAAAGGTTTATCCACATAAGCACTTTCAAACCTGGTTTTGCTTGTTTCTGTAGGTATTTTAGAGGGTGTAATATCTGGAGTTTTAGAATCTGCTGCTCGCATATTTTGATCTAATTGTAACCATAAATAAGGCAATGTATCTTCAGAGTTATTATGGTAGGTAATTTTTTCAGATCCAGAAATTATTTCTTTTGAATCATCTAAGACGATATCCATAACATAATCAACTTTTTGTTGAGTATATTTTACACCAGGTGCACCAGAGGCTGTATGTTGGTTGTTTGGTGTTGCCAATACATCTTTAAGTTGTCTAAATTTATTCTGATTTGTATGACCTTTTTGGGTTTTAGTAGGAGTATCTTGAGCATGAATGATAGCTGATACAAATAGCATTGAAAGTATAAGAGACGTTAATTTCTTCATGTTTTATTATATTTAATTTATAGAAACGGTTAAATTAGTGATAATGATTATGATTGTTAGGTTAATTCTAAAAATTCAGTAAAATTGGTATTAAAAAGCCCAACAGAGATTTTCAGTTAGGCTTTTATTTTTTATAAGAATTATTTTTGGATAGACTATCCTTTCATTTTCTGTTTAAACTTATCAAACTTAGAATCGTCTTTTTTAGGCCAACTATTGTTTGAAGTATCTATATCTGCAGTTTCTAAATCTGGATCTAAGGTTATTTTTTTAATAGCTAGTGTTGTTCTAAAAACTTTAGTAACTTCTTCGTCATTTTTCATCCAAATTTGTGCCGGAAATGTATGGCGTTCTTTACTGCCATCTACATATTCTAATTCTACAATAATTGGCATTACTAGACCTCCTGGTTTTTCAAAAGTAACCTGATAGAAGAAGTTTGGAGCCTCCTTTAGAGCAGCTCTTTGATCTTCTGTTAAAGTTGCCAAATGATTTTTAATAACATCAATATCGTTTGCTTTTTTAGAATTTATAGAGATATCCTTTTTCTCCTCCTCAAAGAAGACTAATTTACCTTCGTAATCAGCCAAATTCATATTGTATCTTTTTGCTAATTTTTTAGCAGCATCAGTAGGTTGGTCTGTTAAATAAAATTTTTTCACATCTTTCACACCAATGTCATTATAATCTGTAGTATAGAACCATCCTCTCCAAAACCAATCTAGATCCATTGCGGATGCATCTTCCATGGTTCTAAAAAAATCAGCAGGACTAGGATGTTTAAACATCCAACGTTTAGAGTATGTTCTAAAAGCGTAATCGAATAATTCTGGCCCCATAATAGTTTGACGAAGCATATATAATCCTGCAGCAGGTTTTGTGTAGGCATTAGGCCCGAAATTTTTCACGTAATCACCTTGAGACATGATAGGAGAGAGGTTGTCTTGATCCATACTCATATATCTTACAATATCTTTAGGTAGGTTTCCTGTGAAAAAATTAGGATCATAATCTAATTCAGATAAAATCTCAACAAAAGAGTTAATTCCTTCGTCCATCCAGGTCCATTGACGTTCATCAGAATTTACAATCATAGGGAAAAAATTATGTCCTACTTCATGAGTAATCACACCAATCATTCCTCTTTTAGTTCTTTCTGAATAGGTTCCATCTGGCTGTGGTCTTCCATAATTAAAACAAATCATTGGATACTCCATACCCTGTCTATCTGCATGTACAGAGATTGCTTTGCTATATGGGTAATCAAATGTCATTTTGGAATACTCTTCTAAGGTATTGGCAACTACCCTAGTAGAGTGTTCTTCCCATAGAGGGTTTCCTTCTTTTGGATACAATGAAACAGCCATAACAGTTTTTCCATTGATATTAACAGCCATGGCATCCCAAATGTATTTTCTTGAAGATGCAAAGGCAAAATCTCTTACATTTTTTGCGTTAAAATGCCAAGTTTTAGATTTTTTAGATTTTAATTTTTCAGCTTTTTCAGCTTCTTCTTGAGTTACAATAAACACAGGGTCTTTAAAAGAAGTTCTAGCTTTTTCGAAACGGATTCTTTGTTCTTTTGTGAGTACTTTCTTTTCGTTTAGTAATTCTCCAGTAGCATCAACAATATGATCTGCTGGTACAGTTATTTTTACATCGTAATCTCCAAACTCTAAGGCCCATTCGCTTCGTCCCCAAAATTGCATATTTTGCCATCCTTCAACATTATCATACACTGCTAATCGAGGAAAGAATTGAGCAATTGTGAAATTTTTGTTACCATCAGGAAACAGCTCAAATCCAGACCTTCCTCCATCAGTAACAGAGTTATTTATTAAATAATTCCAGCGTATGCTAAACTCAAAGGTGTTTCCTGGGGCTAGTGGCTGTGGAAGATTAATTCTCATCATGGTTCTATTCACTGTGTAAGAAAGAGAACCACCAGTTGCATTATTAACTTCTTTAATTTTAAAACCAAAATCGGCTGGTTTTGTTAAATTATTTTTTGTAAAAGTAGCTGGACCATTAAAAGCGGTATTTCCTAAATCTTCTGATTTTGCTAAAGGAGTTTTTGAATCTGGAGCTCTCATATTTTGGTCTAACTGAACCCATAAATATTCTAGATAATCTTTAGAGTTATTTTGATAGGTAATAGATTCGTTCCCAGTAAGAAGATTTTTATCTTCATCTACGACTATATCCATTACATAGTCAACTTTTTGCTGCGTGTATTCGTAACCTGGAGCTCCTGAAGCAGTTCTTCTGTTGTTAGGAGTAGGAAGTACGTCTTTTAGTTGTCTAAACTTGTTCTGATCTGTATGTCCTTTTTGTCGTTTTTTTGATGCATCTTGGGCCATTACAGCAGTTGCAATAAATAAAAAACTAAAAGCTAAAGAAGCTAATTTTTTCATATGTATTGGGTTTATTTAAATTTTTGTTGAAATTAAGAATTAGAGCTAGTAAACTAAAGAAAACATTAAAAATTTAACAAAGCTTTATTAGTATTCTTTGATAAAATTTTGCTCTGTCTTTTAGAGTCATTCTTAAACTTTACAATATTTTGTTGTTGTTCAAAATATGTTAAAAGGATAGTGTTGAACACTTCTAAATATTTTGGGTTTTCTTTGACTGCTATTTCTAGGTAAAAATAGACCAAGTCTCCTTCATATTCTTTACCAATATAATTGTGCGTAACTATATCATTATCAATGGTAAATGTTAAGTTTTTAGTTAGATAGTTGTGAAAATAAACATCAGCATCTTTCAATTCGTCTTTAGTTGTAAGGTTTAAATCAATAGCATACTCTTTATTAATAGCAAGCTCTATATCATCCATAAAAACATTAATGATAACTTCTAAACTTTTCTGATTTTTATTGTACTCAATTTGTGTTAAGCTTAAGTAGTATTTATGAGTTGTGAAAGCTAGTGAGGTTAGTAAAAAGAAGCATGCTAATTTTTTTGGTAATGACATAAAGACCTATAGAATTAAATTATTCTTCATTATTGTTTAAAATTAGTAAATAAGAGATGCTCTCTTTTTTTAACACATTAATTAATTCTATTTTTCTATTTTGCTTAAATAAACTTTCTATTCCTCTAGGGTTACAGTATTCTAAAAAATTATAGTATTTTTCAATGGGAATTTTTAAATCATTTTCAAAAAAAGGTTCTCCAAATTCACTTAATAACATTTTAGGGAAATTTTTTCTAAATTCTAAGTCTTTTCTGAGTGCCCATAATCTTTCTGAATATTTAAAAGGTATGACAGTTCCTGCACCTGCACCAGCAAACATAGCTATTGGATCAACATTGTTAATAGGAGGTCTTACTTTTTGGTCTATATAATCACCATTGTATACTACTCTCATATTTACCCTAGAAAAATTCATTGTTTTTTTTAGAGCTTCAGCTTTTCTATCTTCTGGAGTTTTCTTTAAATCTAGAGATAAAAATCCATCTAAATCATTTCTCTTAATAACGACTTCGTCTAATTCATAAGTAGAGCTTATCATAAAAACATCTAAAACTTCAGATCTATAGACAAAATTATTCACAATACGATAGACAGTTTTGTGTTGTACGGAGGAGAATTGTAGAGTATCACCCACAGAGACTATTATTTTGTAATCTCCAAAATCATTAGAAAAAGTTCCTTTGTTCGTTTTTAAATTAATGATATTCGCATTTTTTACGATACTCAAAGAATCCTTCAGTTTACCATATAACCAAAAATTATCTTTTTGTGCTAGCAGGGTGGAAGTACTTATTATTAAAAGATATAGCAACAATTTTTTCTTCACACTATGTTAGTTTTTATTCAATATAAATGTACAATATAATTTGTGTGTTACCACTACTTTTCTTTCAATTCCTTTAAGAATTGGCTACTTTTATTTTCTAATACCTTGATAAGCTGAAGCTCTTTTCCTTGCTTATATAATTCTATGATATTAAATTTCTTACAATAATCTATAAAGAGTGTAATTTTATCTTTAGGGATTTTTAACTCTTCAAAAAAATCATTTCCAAAATCAATTAAAATACTGTTTGTTGAAAAGGTACTTGACGTAATTTTTTTAATTTTATTTTTCTTCCTATTTCTAAAACCCAAATTTATTGCACCACCAATACCTTCAAAAGACTTTGTAGGATCTACATTCTTAGCACTCATTTTTGCTGATTTTTTTATCATAGATTCTTGTGGATATTTTTCAGAAAGTTCAACAATCAAATCATTGATATCTTTTGCCATAGCAGCAATTGAATCTTTTGGTACTTTTCTTCGGTCTGTGTATAAGATGCCAGTTAAGTCGTGTTTTTTCAAGACAATCTCATCCAAAACATAACTTTTTTTTTCGAGTATAATATTTAACTTCTTCCCAAAAACAATTCGGTCTGTGATAGTTTTTCTAACTGTTTCGTATTGAACCGAAGTAAATTCGATAGTATCACCCAAAGAAGCAACAATTCGATATTGACCGTAATCATTTGAAAATGTACCTTTCTCAGTAGTTAAATTAATAATATGAACATCCTTTATAAGACTTACAGAATCTCTCAACATCCCATGTAAAAAAAAACTTTTTCTCTGCGCAACAACAACTAGTGATGTTATTAACAAGATCAAGAATATGATTGACTTTTTTTTCAAAGTTTAAAAATTGATTTTTAATTAATTATTTGCAAAGAAAATCCATTTAATTATTTTCCTCGGAAATATAAAATAAAGTTTTGTTAATAAACAAAAGCATTATGTATTTTTGATAGCATGAAAAAACTCATTATTGCAAGTACATCGACAGTTTATGGTGGTAGTTATTTAGAGTATTTATTGCCAACATTAGTTTCTTTTTTTAGAGGAGTGTCAACAATAGTTTTTATTCCTTATGCAAGGCCTAGCGGAATATCTTATGATGACTACACCCAAAAGACTGCTCGTGTTTTTGAGAAAATTGGAATACAAGTTAAGGGGATTCATGAATATGAGAATTCTATTGAAGCTATTAAGAACGCAAAAGGAATTTTTACTGGTGGAGGAAATACCTTTGAATTAGTGAATCAGTTATACAAAAACAATCTTTTGCCATCTCTTTTGAAGGTTATAGAGAATGGAACACCGTATTTAGGAACCAGTGCTGGAAGTAATATTTGTGGGGTCTCTATGATGAATACAAATGATATGCCAGTTGTATACCCACCAAGCTTCATTACTTTAGGAGTTATTCCTTTTAATATAAATGCCCATTACATAGATCCAGATACTTCTTCTACTCACATGGGTGAAACGCGTGAAACAAGAATTAGAGAATTTCATACTTATAACGATACCTCTGTGTTGGCTTTACGAGAAGGCAGTTGGCTAGAAGTTTTAGACACGTCAATTGTTCTGAAAGGCACCAAAAATGCTAGATGGTTTGAGAAAAATACTAGTGCTAAAGAATTAGTTACTGATTCAATATTTTAAATAAACTTAAAAAGAAAAGTAATCAACAATCTCTAAACCATAGCCAATAATTCCAACACGTTTTGTTTGTTTGGTATTGGTCATTAATTGAACCTTAGTGATATTTAAATCGTGTAAAATTTGAGCGCCAATTCCAAAATCTTTGTTGTCCATAGCCATTCTTGGAGCTTTCATTTCTCCATTTGCTTGATTCTCTTTTAAAATATGTAAGCGCTTTAATAAATTTTGAGCTTGATTTTGCTGATTGATAAATAAAATTGCTCCTTTACCATTTTCGTTAATGGCTTGAAACATTTGATCGAGTTTTTTATCAGCATTGTTTGTAAGCGTTCCTAGAATATCATTATTTACTAAGGTAGAATTTACTCTCGTTAACACGGCTTCATCTGATTTCCAAATACCTTTTGTTAATGCAATATGAACTTGATTATTAGTGGTTTGCTGGTAAGCTCTCAATCTAAAATCTCCAAATCTAGTTAGTATGGTATAATCTTCTTTTTTTTCAATTAAAGAATCGTGTTCCATTCTGTAAGCAACTAAGTCTTCTATAGAAACAATTTTTATATTAAACTTTTTAGCTACATCTATTAATTCAGGAAGACGAGCCATTGTTCCATCTTCATTCATAATTTCAACAATCAAACCAGCAGGCTTTAGATTAGCTAATCTTGCAAAATCTATAGCAGCTTCTGTATGCCCAGTTCTCCTTAAAACACCACCTTCTTTTGCTTTTAAGGGAAAAATATGGCCAGGCCTTGCTAAATCAAAAGGTTTGGTAGTTTTATTGATCAATGCTTTCACAGTTTTTGATCTATCTGATGCTGAAATTCCTGTTGTAACTCCTTTACCTCGTAAATCTACAGAAACAGTAAAGGCTGTTTCCATTGGATCGGTATTGTTGTTTACCATCATTCCTAATTCAAGTTCTTTACAACGTTTTTCTGTTAAAGGAGCACAAATTAAGCCACGACCATGTGTTGCCATAAAGTTTATCATCTCAGGAGTTACCATCTCTGCAGCCGCTACAAAATCACCCTCATTCTCTCTATTTTCATCATCAACAACAATAATAATCTTTCCATCTTTAATATCTTGAATAGCATCTTCTATAGTATTCAATTGTATTTTTTTATAATTGGTATTTGTAGGAATCATTTCGTTTTTTATTCAGATTTTTTTGATCTTTTTATCAATTTCGCAATCGGATGTAAAAATACATCAATATTAAATAATCCCATTCCTTTTGATGCTCTTCTTGTTAAGAAAAAAGCAAAAGGGATCATTATTATACAGGACACCCAAGATCCTACAATTGCTGAAAGAGAACTCTCTTCTGCAAGATTTCTTCCAAATGTATTTGCAAAAAAGTAAATAACATAGATACTAATCGCTAAAATCATAGGCAATCCAAATCCACCTTTTCTAATAATTGATCCAAGAGGAGCGCCAATAAAAAACAAAATAAGACAAGAAAGTGAAAAAGCAATTCTATTATGAAACTCTATATCATAATGATTTAACTTTTTTCTTCTCCATTGCATCGCTTTGGTATCTGTTCTTATATTTTTATTTGATGTTTTTACTTTATTTACAGCAGCATTCAAAAGGCTAATTTTTCCATTAATATCAAAGTTATCTAAAATTATTGGGGATAATTTTATTGTATCTAATGAATCTTTTTGATTGTATAGTTGTTTGGCATTAATTTTTATATAAATACTCTTAGCTTTTGATGTTAAATACTCATCGTAAGAGGATTTCATTATTGGAATAGTATCTTTCAGTTGTTTTAAACTGAGCATATTATAGCTTTTCGTATACTTCTCTTCATCTAAATCATCGTCAGTAAACTTAGAAATATCAATGTTAAATGCATATTCCTTAAAATTAGCATTTGAAGCTGGCATTTTATCTATGTTGTTCATACTCCTCCTTTTAGGAATATACTCTTCATGATAAAAGCCATTATACAATACTAGTGTCATGTATTTACTTCCTTCCTCACTAATAATTTTCCCTCGTTCTGCAGTAATGATTTTTTTATTTCCTTTGTTTGATGATAAATCATAAATCAAAACTTTTTTGAGTAAGTTTTCTTCTTCACCGTATTTTTCATCAAACTTTATCTGATATTTTGGAATTTCTGTATTGAAACTACCTGGAATTAATGCTAATGCAGGTGTTTTCTTCTTAATATTATTTGTCAGATTTTTCTGCTTTAATGTAGCATATGGCAAAATATAGTTCAGAGATAAAAAGTTT
This sequence comes from uncultured Flavobacterium sp., assembly GCA_964485155.1. GTDB lineage: Bacteria > Bacteroidota > Bacteroidia > Flavobacteriales > Flavobacteriaceae > Polaribacter. Next base: position 11,350 of record CAZAIL010000026.1, on the reverse strand, counting down.
AAAATACTAATGAATAGCGTAAGAAAAATTAAAGGTCTCATAAACCTCATTAAAGAAATACTAGCAGATTTCACGGCAGCAAATTCATAATTTTCAGACATGTTTCCCATGGCCATTATTGATGATAATAATACTGCTATTGGAAGAGCTTGAGAGGAAACAACAAGTGCTGTATAATAAAGAAATTTAAAAATAAAAAATAAGCCTATTCCTTTACCTGCGATACTTTCAAAAGCCATCCATAGAGCTTGCATGACAAGCACAAAAAGGATAATAAAAAAAGTAGCAAAAAAAGGAACTAAAAAAGATTTTATGATATAGCGATCTAATATTTTCATTTAATCGATTAAATAATCAAGTTTTTCATACTTCGATTTATCAAACTGAAACATGTCTTCAGAAATATTTTGATCACTTTTAAATTGATGAATCGTTAAAATGGTTTTAGTACCATTTGCTCCAAATTGAATCAACTTATATATATGTTTTGTTGCTACATCTATTCCTAAATTTACTTTTACAATTTCAGAATCACTATCCATGGGTGTCAACTCAATAATTTGAATTTTACGACCTTTTATAGCAACTAAATTACTCATAGAATAATTGTAACCTTCTTCATAAAAAGTAAGTAACTTTGATGGATAAATGATACCATCATCATCATTCAAATCTTGATTATTGATTGTGATTTCTTTTTCATCATGATTGATCACATAAAGTTTATTTCCATCAAAAATAAAAGTATTTCCTAGATAGTCTAAATTGTATTTTTCTTCACTTAAAGTAATTTTACCATTACTAGGCAATTCATCACCTTCATTAATTCCCGCTTCTTCATTAATTAGTGTTGTACTAAAATTTAGTTGCATATTTTTATAAGCTTTCATTTTAAAAGAAACTTCATCTAATAGTATCTTAGCTTTTTCTGTTTGTTGAGAAATTACAGTCGTACTCATAATTAAACTAATTAAAATTAGTCCTAGTTTTTTCATTCTATCTATTTTTTTCATTTTCTAATAGTTGGTCTAAAGCAACAAGATCAGCTACTAAAACTTGTCTAGCTTTGCTTCCTTCAAAATTCCCAACAATACCCGCAGCTTCTAACTGATCTATTAATCTTCCTGCTCTGTTATATCCTAGCTTTAATTTTCTTTGCAATAATGATGCTGATCCTTGTTGTGCAATGACAATAATCTCTGCAGCGTCTTTAAATAATTTATCTCTATCTTCTATATTTACATCAAGACTTGTGCCACCTTCTTCATCAATATATTCAGGCAATAAATGGGCGTCTGAATAGGCCCTTTGAGAACCTATAAAATCTGTGATTTTTGCAACTTCAGGAGTATCTATAAAGGCACATTGAATTCTGTTAATTTCATTACCTGCGGTATAGAGTAAGTCTCCACGACCAATTAATTGATCAGCACCACCAGCATCTAAAATAGTTCTAGAATCTATTTTTGAGGTTACTCTAAATGCTATTCTAGCGGGAAAATTTGCTTTAATAATTCCAGTAATTACATTTACAGATGGTCTTTGTGTTGCAACAATTAAGTGAATGCCTATTGCTCTAGCTAACTGTGCTAGTCTTGCTATTGGTGTTTCAACTTCTTTACCTGCTGTCATTATTAAATCTGAAAATTCATCAATAACCAAAACAATATAAGGTAGAAATTGATGACCATCATTAGGATTTAGTTTACGAGCTTTAAACTTTGTATTGTATTCTTTTATGTTTCGAACCATTGCTATTTTAAGTAAATCATAGCGGTTGTCCATTTCTATGCATAAAGAATTTAATGTATGAACAACTTTGGTTGTGTCAGTTATGATAGCTTCTTCAGTATTTGGTAATTTTGCTAAGTAATGACGTTCAATTTTATTGAATAAGGTTAATTCTACTTTTTTTGGATCTACTAAAACAAATTTTACTTCGGCTGGATGTTTTCGATAAAGTAAAGATGTCAATACAGCGTTTAAACCAACAGATTTTCCTTGCCCAGTTGCACCAGCCATTAATAGGTGAGGCATTGTGGCTAAATCAACTACAAATGTTTCATTAGAAATTGTTTTTCCTAAAGCAATAGGAAGTTCCATATCTGATTCTTGAAATCTCTTAGAAGCAATCACAGAGTACATAGAAACGATGGTAGATTTCTTATTTGGAACTTCAATACCTATGGTTCCTTTTCCAGGGATTGGTGCGATGATACGTATTCCTAGAGCAGATAATGATAGAGCAATATCGTCTTCTAAGTTTTTAATTTTGGAAATTCTAATTCCAGCTTCAGGAACTATTTCGTAGAGGGTAATTGTTGGTCCTACAGTCGCTTTAATTTGTGCAATCCCTATCTTATAGTTTTTGAGAGTTTCTACAATCTTATTTTTGTTTTGCTCTAACTCTTCTGGATCTATAGAAATACTTTCATTGTATTGTTTTAATAGGTTAAGAGTAGGAAATTTAAAGTTACCCAGTTCTAATGTTGGATCAAATTCACCAAAATCTTTAACAAGTTTTTTAGATAAGTTTTCTGTAACATTTTCTTCTTCTGTTAGTTCCTCAACATCAATCTCAACGATATCTAGTTCTTTAATATCTTTTATTAATGTGGGGGCTTCAGTTTTTTTTGTAATTTTTTCAGAAACAGTTGAGACCTCCGAATGTTTTTGAATTGTTGGTTGTAAATTTTCTACAGACAATTCGAATTCAGATTTATCGTCTTGTGAAATTTCAGAATCTTTTACTGTTGTAAATACTGAATTTTTTTCTGTTCTTTTTGATTTGAATTTTTTTATGAGTAATTCAGGAGTTATCTTGAATCTTATAATAATATATGAGATCATCAGAAATAATAAAATAATTCCTAATCCTGTTCTTCCAATAAACAATTCTAGATATTCATTTATTTCATACCCTGTTATCCCAGAGAGTAGAGGAGAGGATTTTTTTAAAAACCCTAGTGAAATTGAAATCCATACCATGGACAATAAGCCCCAATTATAAGAGATTATTATTCTAGAAAATTTCGTTTTAAATAACCAAAATAAGCCTGATAAAAATAACAGATAAGGAACTATAAATGCACCCAAACCAAATCCTTTGTAAATAAAAAAATGACTAAGATTAGCACCAACTTTTCCTAAAAGGTTTTTTCCTTTTGCAGTGGAATTTGTAAACTCATAAATAATACTTTGATCCTCTCCCCAATTTGAGAAAAATGAGACAAAAGCTACAAAAAGAAATAAAGAAAAAAACAATAAAAAAGAACCAATAACAGTTTGTGACTGTCTACTTTTAAAAAAAGTAACTATAGCATAGGACCTTGGTGGATTGTTTTTAGCAGAATTATTAGTCTTTTTGGCCATAAAAGAATAGAGAATATTTAAAAGGTAAATATAAGTATTTACTTAGAAAAGCAATGCTATTTTGGGGATGTATATAATCCCTGCAATTATTAAAGATATAATTGCAGCTATGCCAGAAGCCCCTGCAGACACATCTTTAATGAAACCAATTTTTTTATGATACTCTGGATGAACGAAATCTGCTAATTTTTCAATTCCTGTATTTAAAGATTCTGCAACTAAAACAAGACCAATAATCAATGTCTGTATGAGCCATTCTGTAGCACTAATTTGAAAATAAAATCCAAAGAATATAACTATAAAGCTAATAAATACTTGAACTTTAACACTGCTTTCAGTAGTTATTAAAAACCAAATACCACGAAACGAAAATTTTATACTCCGTATTCTTCCAATAATAAAATTATCTTTCGGATTTTTCAAAATTACTGTTTAATAGCAGCTAATGCAGCCTCGTAATCAGGTTCATTAGCAATTTCAGAAACTTGTTCTGTGTAGCTAATGTTTCCTTCAAGATTTATGACGATTACAGCTCTAGAGTGTAAATTAGCAAAAGCACTGTCAGAAATCTCTAGTCCATACGTTTTTCCAAAGTTACCATCAGCAAAATCTGATAACATGATTATATTTTCTATGCCTTCTGCGCCACAAAAACGATTTTGAGCAAAAGGTAAATCTCTAGAAATACACAATACTTTTGTATTTTCCATGTCTGCTGCTGATTTGTTAAACGATCTTACAGAAGTTGCACAAGTTCCTGTATCTACACTAGGAAAGATATTTAATAACAATGTGAATCCATGAAAGTCAGATAATGATTTTTTAGATAGATCAGTTGCTGTTAATTGAAAATCAGGTGCTTTTGTTCCATTTTTAGGGATATCTCCAATAGTTGATATAGGTGTTCCACCTAAAGTAATTGTTGTCATTTTTTATGTTTTTAGATAATGTAAAAGTAATAGATTAAAGCTACTAAATTTGTTTCAATTTTGTTAATTATTACAACAATTAATACAATATCTTCGTGGCTTGTTTTTATACAACCAATGAATTTAAGCATTTACACAAAAGAATTTCGATACAACTGGAAGCTAGCTTCACCAGTAATGCTTGGAATGCTAGGTCATACTTTTGTGAGTTTTGTTGATAATATTATGGTTGGGCAATTAGGAACTGCAGAATTAGCAGCGGTTTCTTTAGGAAATAGTTTTATGTTTATTGCCATGTCTGTAGGAATTGGTTTTTCTACCGCGATTACACCATTAATAGCTGAAGCAGATTCATCTAATAACTTTTTAAGAGCCAAATCTACTTTTAAACATGGATTGTTCTTGTGCTCTTTCTTGGGTTTTAGTTTGTTTGCAATCCTTTTTTTTTCAAAATCATTATTGCATAGCGAGTATCTTTCACAACCCAAAGAGGTTGTAGATTTGGCTATTCCTTATTTAGATTTGGTTGCTTTTTCGTTGATTCCTTTAATTGTTTTTCAGGCATTTAAACAGTTTAGTGATGGATTATCTATGACTAAATATCCTATGTACGCTACAATTCTTGCAAATATTATAAATATAATTCTTAATTATATTTTAATTTTCGGGAAACTAGGATTTCCTGCTATGGGTATTGTTGGAGCTGCATATGGCACCTTATTTTCTAGATTTATAATGGTTGCCTATTTATGGTGGTTGTTAGCAAACAAAGAACGATCGAAGAGATTTGTAACAAATATTAAATTTTTTGTTTTAGACAAACTCATGCTTAGAAAAATAACCAGTCTAGGAGCTCCAAGTGCCATGCAAATGTTCTTTGAAATTGCCATTTTTACTGCGGCTATTTGGTTAAGCGGTCTCCTTGGAAAAAATCCTCAAGCAGCCAATCAAATTGCATTAAACTTGTCTTCTATGACTTTTATGATAGCCATGGGATTAGGTGTTGCAGCAATGGTAAGGGTTGGGAATCAAAAAGGATTACTAAATTATAAAGAACTCAGAAGAATTGCTTTTTCTATTTTTTTGTTTGCAGTTATTTTAGCAACTGGTTTTGCAATTATTTTTCTATTGTTTCGCTTTCAACTCCCTAAAATATATGTAGATTTAGATGATGCCATTAATTATAAAGACAATATGGAAGTGGTGGCTATTGCAGCTCAATTATTATTAGCCGCCGCAATCTTTCAAATTAGTGATAGTATTCAAGTTGTTGTCCTAGGTGCACTAAGGGGGCTTCAAGATGTTGCTATTCCTACATTAATTACTTTTATTGCTTATTGGGTTATAGGTTTTCCAATTAGTTACTTTCTAGGTAAAGAAGACAATTACGGAAGCTTTGGAATTTGGTTAGGCTTATTGGCAGGTTTATCTTCAGCAGCAATTTTATTATACCTTCGCTTTAATTATTTAACATTAAAATTAATTCAAAGAAAAAAACATGAACTTACCTAAATTTTTATTAGCTGATAACAGCAATTTTCCTGAGGATATATTTGTATTACATACAGATTTTCCACGCTTTTTAATCAATTTAAAAGATGATGAAATAGAATGGCTTGAAGATTTATCTGGAGAAAGTGAAGAAGATATTGCAGAAGAAGTTTCAAACCTAATTGAAGCTACTTCTAAATTCTATGATGAACAAATGAAAGATATTAATTGATTTTTATAGAATAATAAAAAAAATATTTTTTTTTAGATTTTTTCTTTTAAACAGCTATTGCTAATTAATGTTTAATGATAATTATTAATCATTTTTGCTTTTATTTTTTTTTATTATTTCATTTTTTTTTTGTAATTTTATTATTTATAATATTCAATTAAAAATTTAATTAACCCTCTAACATTCATGCTGCTTTTTTAATAACACAAATTTCATCAATTATTTAACTAATAATTTTTTGTTAGGTAAAAATCCTTTCACGATTCACTTTTAGTTAGATTTTTTGTTTTAAATTTTATATCGAAGGATATACAACTTTGATTATAGGTAGTAAGGATGTTCAACAAACGTTTGAAAATCTGATTATATGAAATTAGTAAATAAAATAAAATTCGAAAGATGTGTTAACATCATAAGAGAACATTTAGAGGTAAATGACAACATACTTTTTTCAAATACACGTTCTATGGATGGTGTAGATGCTAGACATACACTCTATAAACTTTGTTCTCAATCATCCATAAGAAATAATGTTATTTCTAAGCATATGGAAGAGAAGGGGATTAAGGTTTCTGACTCCAATATCTCTGCGTCAATTAAAAGAATAAATAAATTGATTTCAGATGATAAGGATTGGGCCGATGTTATAAACAAGCTAGAAAATTATTTATAATTTTTTTAAATACTGACTTAATTTTGGCTATGAATGCCTTATATAATCAGTTAAACAGAATTTATGAATTTTTAAAAAAATATTACGTACCTTTTTCTACAAACTCTAACTTATCTAAAGAAGCCTCTGTAGTGAAAATCCCATAATTTATAAAGGCTTTTTTCTTTTCAATTTTTTCTATGGTTCCAATTGCATTTCCGTCAATAAGTCGAACTCTATCTTTCACTTTAAATATATATTCAGATTTAGCTTTGGCAATTTTTTTAGCTTCCTCATGTTTAACCTTTCTTACTTCTACGACCTTTTGTAATACTTCTTTTTCTACTTTCTGAATTACTTCTTGTAGTTGCTTTTCTACAATTTTAGCTTGCTGTTTCTGAGATTTAGTCTTAGGTTTTGTTGGATTCTTTTTGGCATATTTTACTTTTTCATCTGCAACCCACTTATTAAAGTTAACATTTAATTCTTTTTTGTTATTTGTTTGTAAATACTTATTCAACAATTCATTTGTTTTTCTACCAATAGATAACATTTTTTGATTTTTGTCATACAATTCCTGAAAACCAGCTAATTTAGCTTGTATTTTTTCTTCTTTGTCTTGTAAACTATCTATATGTTCTTGTCCCTTAGATTTTTGTTTTTCTAAATTTTCAGAATTTTTCTGGAGACGATTTCGTTCTTTTTGTAGTTTAGAGATGGTTTTATCTAAACGAATCTTCTCAGTCTCTACTCGTTTTTTAGCTTTGTTGATAAGGCTAAACGGTATTCCGTTTTTCTGTGCCACTTCAAAGGTAAAAGAACTTCCAGCTTGCCCTAGATACAATTTATATAATGGTTCTAAAGTTTGCTCATTAAATTGCATATTAGCATTGGTCACATAATCTAATTCATTGGCTAAGACTTTTAAATTAGAGTAGTGAGTTGTAATAATACCAAAGGCTTTTTTATGATAGAACTCTTCTAAGAAAATTTCTGCTAAAGCTCCACCTAATTCAGGATCACTTCCAGTACCAAACTCATCAATTAAAAATAAAGTTCTTTCGTTACACTTTCGTAAAAAATAACGCATGTTTTTTAATCGATAACTGTAAGTACTCAATTGATTTTCTATAGATTGATTGTCACCAATGTCTGTCAAGACAGTATCAAAAATAGTTGTTTCACTTCGCTCGTCTACTGGAATTAAAATACCACTTTGTAGCATTACCTGAAGCAAACCTATGGTTTTTAGTGTGATACTTTTTCCACCAGCATTAGGTCCAGAAATTACAATAATTTGTTGTTGTTCGTTAAGTTCTATAGATTGAGGAACGACCTCTAAATTTGCTTCTTTATTTTTCACCAAAAGAATAGGGTGGTAGGCGTTTTTAAAATATACTCTCTTTGTTTCTCCAATTTTTGGTAATAACCCGTTAATAGAATAAGCATATTTTGCTTTAGAGCCAATAACATCTAAATGAGCTAAATATACTAGGTATGATTCTAACAATGGGGTGTATGGTCTTATTTGGTAACTTAAATTTTTAAGAATTCTAATAACTTCTTGCTTTTCTTCATATTCTAGATTTTGTAATTCTCTTTGGTATGCGAGTGTTGCTTGTGGTGAGATGTAAACAATATTACCTGATTTTGAAGAACCCACTAAACTTCCTGTTACTTTTTTACGGTGCATCGCTAAAACAGCTAGGACACGATGATTGTCTACAACTGATTCTTTAATGTCATCTAAATAACCCGCAGCTTTTGCTTTTCCTAAAGCACTAGAGAAACTCTGACCAATTTTACCTTGCAAGCCAGCAATGCTTCTTCTAATTTTTCTCAATTCTGGAGAAGCATTGTCTACAATTTCTCCATAAGCTGAAATTACTTTTTTAATTTCGTCAATAATCTCTTGAACAAAGTCAACATGTTCACTTAAAAATGAAAGATTAGGGTAGTAGGTGTGAAACTTTTTAAAATATTTTTTTAATTCTTTAATCGATTCAGAAATAGCAGCAATTTTTAAAAAACTTTCTGTTTCTATATAACTATCCTCAATAGTCAATCGTTTTATCTGTTCATAGATATTGTCAAAACCGTGATTGGGTATTCTATTATCGCTTTCAAATGAAGAAAGGTATTCATTGGCAAAATCTAACTCACGTATCAGTTTTTTTTTATTAGAAAAAGGCAAGGTTTCTAAAACTTGTTTTTTTCCTAATTCTGAAATACTGAAGGTTGAAACTTGTTCAATAACCGTTGTAAATTCTAAATCTTGTAATGCTTTCTCAGAAATATGTATGCTCAAACCTTTATATTTGGAAATCACAAAAATAGCAAAGAATGAACATTAATATTGAGGAAAGCTGGAAAAATATCTTACAATCAGAATTTGAGAAGGAGTCCTTTATAAAATTGTCTGAATTTGTGAAATCAGAATATGAAACTCAGCAATGTTTTCCGAAAGAAGAAGACATTTTTGCTGCCTTTAATCACTGCTCTTTTGATGATGTGAAAATTGTTATTATTGGTCAGGATCCATATCATGGTTTCGATCAAGCTAATGGCTTGTGTTTTTCTGTAAATGATGGGCTATCTCATCCACCATCTCTTACTAATATTTTTAAAGAATTACAAACAGACGTAGGAAAGCCAATTCCAATTTCCGGGAATTTATCTTCTTGGTCTAAACAAGGAATTTTGTTATTAAATGCTACATTGACAGTTAGAGCTAATGAGGCAGGAAGCCACCAGAGAAGAGGATGGGAAGAATTTACAGATGCTGTTATTCAGGGAATTTCTGAACAAAAAGAACAGATTATTTTCTTGCTTTGGGGTGGATTTGCAAAGAAAAAAGGAGCAAAAATTAATCAATCTAAGCATTGTGTTTTAACAACGGGTCACCCTTCACCATTAAGTGCAAATAGAGGGTATTGGTTTGGAAATAAACACTTTTCAAAGGCCAATGAATATTTGATAAAAAAGGGAAATTCAATGGTTGAATGGTAGTTTAATATTTTTTTGCTAAGAAAATTTTTTTAAATAAAGGTAATAAAATTAAAACTATCCAATATTTTCAGAAAAGATAAAAAATGAGTTTAGTTTAGCGTCTTTAGTTATTTCTGTTGAATTCTTTGCTAGTCCACAAGGATTTGATGTACTTCTACAAGACGATAAGCTTATCAATATGACGGCGAAAATTGCTTTTACTACAAATTTTTTCATTAGATCATTTTTTAACACGTTAAATGTACATATATTTTATATAAAATCTTCAGGATTTTTTTTCTTATTTATAACGTTGTATAGCAATAACTTATTTTGTATGGATGAAATAAATTCTTTTTCTATTAATTCTCCGCAATTCCAATCCGTTATAGATAGCCATTCCTGTATGTCTTCTAATTTTTGATGATACCTTTTAGAAAGAATTTTATCGATGTTTTTGATCGATTTAAAATTAGTAGTAGTTTGATTTATAATCGCTACTATTTTAGCTATTTCTTCTGGATGTTTCTCTAAAATTTCATTTCTAACTGCAATGACAAAACAAGGCCATGGAGAAGGGGCAGTTGCCAAATCGTCTAAAAACATTTTTTTCTATTATAGGTTTTGTGGTAAAATGTTCCCATAAGAAATAATCAGCTTCATTATTTTGTATGGCATTAATACTGCCTTCTAAGTTTTTAACAACTATAAATTTTAGCATATTTATATTCCAACCTTGATTGTAAGCATTTGCAAAGGCCATTAAATGAGACCCAGAACCGAACCTGCTTTTTGCGATTCTCTTGTTTTTCAGTTCAGAAATTTTTGTAAATGTTGATGTTGCTGATACATGACCCCTCCCCATTTTAAGGGAGTATTGACAAATGTTTGAATTATTTTAGAAGGGTTTTCTTAAATAATGTCTTTAATGATTCCTTCTGTTAACACTACTGCTATATCTGTTTTACTTGTCCGCAATGCTTTACACTTATCTCCAGCACCGCCAGGATAATCAATCCATCGTAAATATATTTCATGCTTTTGATACTTTTTAGTTTTTAATGTAAGGTACCATGGATAGTTAAAATGTTCAGGAACTTCTCCTATTGTAAAATCAACCATTTAAGAAACAATCTTGTTTAATGTGTACAAAATTAAATCTTCTATAACCTTGTCTGGATTTTCACTAAACGACCCCAAGGCTCTATTGGCAATAATTGCATTCATTGAACAGGCATAATGCCCAAGTAGGGTCGAAAGTCCATAGATAGCCGATGTTTCCATTTCTAAATTGGTAACTCTAATTCCATTAAAGTTAAAAGAATTTATTTTATCATTTAAATTGGAATCTTTAATTGGTAAACGCAACACTCTTCCTTGAGGTCCATAAAATCCGCCAGCAGTAGCTGTCATTCCTTTATAAATTATCTTTGATGTTATTTTATCCTCTAATACTTTACTGTTAGAAACTATTAGTGGAAAGGATTTATTTTTATCCCAATTTGTATGCGCTACAAATGCATTTTCTATGTTGGGGTGTGAAATCGTTTCTGTGATATAGGATTGTAACAAACCATTCATATCCATAGCATGAGTACTCAGTAAAAAACTATCTAGAGGAATGTCTTTTTGTAAAGAACCTGATGTTCCAATTCTAACAATATTTAAAGCAGTATGCTTTTCTTT
>CAZAIL010000025.1:0-21357 GCA_964485155.1 uncultured Flavobacterium sp. | reverse complement strand
CTAATATTCCAAGATTGATGAAGTTTATGAATGATTTTGGATTAATTACTGCACGTGATCCTAAAGGAGAATATCATGCGATGACCGATGTAATTCATAAAGTATTAAATGATATCACTATTGATGATTGGGCTATCATTATAGGTGGAGACTCACACACTCGTATGTCAAAAGGAGTAGCTTTCGGAGCAGATTCTGGAACTGTTGCTCTAGCTCTTGCAACAGGTGAAGCTACCATGCCAATTCCTGAATCTGTAAAGGTTACTTTTAAAGGAGAGATGATGGATTATATGGATTTCCGTGATGTGGTTCATTCTACTCAAGCTCAGATGCTCAAAAAGTATGATGGAGAAAACATATTCCAAGGTAGAATTATAGAAGTTCATCTGGGAACACTTCAGGCAGATAAAGCATTTACATTTACAGATTGGACTGCCGAAATGAAAGCTAAGGCATCTATTTGTATATCTGAAGATGATACACTTATAGAATCTTTGGAGATAGCTAAAGGTAGAATCCAGATCATGATTAATAAAGGAATGGACAATCAAAGTCAAGTTCTTAAAGGTCTTATTGATAAAGCGAATAAAAGAATTGTTGAGATAAAATCTGGAGAGCAACCAGCCTTGAGACCTGATGATAATGCAAAATATTTTGCAGAATTTGAGGTAGATTTAGATATTATTGGAGAACCGATGATTGCAGATCCTGATGTGAATAACCAAGACGTGTCTAAAAGATATACTCACGATACTATTAGATTACTTTCTTATTATCAAGGAGAAAAAAAAGTTGATTTAGGGTTTGTTGGATCTTGTATGGTCCACAAAGGAGATTTAAAAATTGTTTCTCATATGTTAAAAAACATTGAGAAAGAGCAAGGTAATGTTAAATTCAATGCTCCTCTTGTGGTAGCTGCGCCAACTTATAATATAATTGATGAATTAAAAGAAGAAGGAGACTGGGAAATGTTACAGAAATATTCTGGGTTTGAATTTAATGATAATAATCCTAAAGGATTGGCCCGTTCAGAATATGAAAACATGATGTATCTTGAAAGGCCAGGTTGTAACCTATGTATGGGGAATCAAGAAAAAGCAGAAAGAGGAGATACAGTAATGGCAACCTCAACACGTTTGTTTCAGGGAAGAGTTGTAGCAGATTCAGATCGTAAGAAGGGTGAGTCTTTACTTGCTTCTACACCAGTTGTAGTATTATCTGCAATACTTGGCAGAACACCTACTATGGATGAATATAAAAGTGCTGTAAATGGTATCAATCTTACCAAGTTTTCTCCATCTAGTAAAAGTTTGACAGCGAAACCATCGCATCTATTTTCTATTTCAGATTTCACCAAATAAATCAAATTAATTAATTTCACCCATTTATTTAATATTATTTTTAAGAGAAAATGAAAGCTCTACTTTAATACTCGAGCTTTCAAACTCATTAATTACTTTTAGAAAAAACTAGTAGTGCATTTACTTATTTAGTATCAGTCTAATTAAAATAATCAAGTTTTTTTCACCCTTTTTTTGCTAATTTTGTATTGAATTAATAAAAAAGATATATGGCTTTCGATATAGAGATGATCAAAAAGGTTTATAACACTATTTCTGATCGTGTTGATGCAGCAAGAGAAATAACTGGTAATCCTTTAACACTTGCAGAGAAAATATTGTATTCTCACTTATGGGACGGCAATCCAAATAAAGCATTTGTAAGAGGTAAAGATTATGTAGATTTTGCTCCAGATAGAATAGCTTTGCAAGATGCCACTGCTCAAATGGCTTTATTACAATTTATGCAAGCGGGTAAAACGAAAGTTGCAGTTCCAACTACAACTCACTGTGATCATTTAATTCAAGCTAAGGAAGGAGCATCTAATGACCTTAAACACGCAAACACTGTAAGTAGTGAAGTATTTAACTTTTTAGAATCGGTATCAAATAAATATGGTTTAGGATTTTGGAAACCAGGTGCAGGAATTATACATCAAGTTGTGTTAGAAAATTATGCATTTCCAGGAGGAATGATGATTGGAACAGATTCTCATACTGTAAATGCAGGAGGATTAGGAATGATAGCCATTGGTGTTGGAGGTGCTGATGCGGTAGACGTAATGGCAGGAATGGCCTGGGAATTAAAATTCCCTAAATTAATTGGTGTAAAGTTAATAGGGCAACTATCTGGATGGACTGCACCAAAAGATGTGATCTTAAAAGTTGCTCAAATTTTGACAGTAAAAGGAGGTACCGGAGCTATTGTAGAATATTTTGGACCTGGAGCAACTGCAATGTCATGTACAGGAAAAGGAACAATTTGTAATATGGGAGCAGAGATTGGTGCAACAACATCAACTTTTGGATATGATGAGTCTATGGAACGATATCTTCGTGCTACTGATAGAGCAGATGTTGCAGATGCTGCAAATAATGTAAAAGAATACCTTACTGCAGACCCTGAGGTGTATGCAGATCCAGAAAATTATTTTGACCAAGTTATAGAAATTAATTTATCAGAATTAGGTCCTTTATTAAACGGGCCTTTTACTCCAGATTTATCTACAGAGGTTGGCAAAAGCATGCATGCCAAAGCAACATCTAATGATTGGCCACTACAAGTAGAGTGGGGTTTAATAGGCTCATGTACAAACTCATCATACGAAGATTTGTCTAGAGCATCATCTATTGCACAACAAGCATTAGATAAAGGCCTAGCAATGAAAGCTGAACTTGGTATTAACCCTGGTTCTGAAAAAGTACGCTACACTGCAGAAAGAGATGGAATTCTATCTCTTTTTGAAAAATTAGATGCTAAAATTTTTACAAATGCTTGCGGACCTTGTATTGGACAATGGGCAAGGTACAGTGATCCTAAAAATGCACCAAAAAATAGCATTGTTCATTCTTTTAATAGAAATTTTGCCAAAAGAGCTGATGGTAATCCAAACACTCATGCTTTTGTTGCCTCTCCAGAATTAACTGCAGCTATTGCAATTGCAGGTCGTTTAGACTTCAATCCGCTTACAGACTCATTGATCAATTCAAATGGGGAAGAGGTAATGTTTGATGAACCAACTGGTTGGGAATTGCCGCCAAAAGGATTTGAGGTAAAAGATAATGGATACCTAGCACCAGAGGAAGATGGTAGTCATGTTAAGGTAGTAGTAAGCACTGTGTCCGAACGTTTACAATTATTAACTCCATTTACTCCTATAGGAAGTGAGATTAAAGGAGCTAAATTATTAATAAAAGCGTTTAGTAAATGTACTACAGATCATATTTCTATGGCAGGACCATGGTTGCGTTTTAGAGGTCATTTAGATAATATTGCGAACAATACCTTAATTGGAGCTGTTAATGCTTTTGGAAAGAAAACCAACTTTGTAAAGAATCAATTAACCGGAGAATTTGCAGGGGTGCCAGATGTTCAACGTGCATACAAAAAGGCAGGTGTTCATTCTATTGTTATAGGAGATCATAATTACGGAGAGGGTTCTTCTAGAGAACATGCAGCAATGCAGCCACGTCATCTAGGAGTTGTTGCAGTGATTGTTAAATCTTTTGCTAGAATTCATGAAACTAATCTAAAAAAACAAGGAATGTTAGGCTTAACTTTTGCTAATGAAGCAGATTATGACCTAATTCAGGAAGACGATACCTTTAACTTTGTAGACTTACATGAGTTTTCTCCAGGAAAATCGTTAATACTAGAAGCAGTTCATGCAGATGGAAGTAAGGATCTAATAGAAACCAATCATACTTACAATACCGGACAAATAGAATGGTATCATGAAGGTTCTGCGTTAAATTTAATTAAAAAACAAAATGCGTAAGGTTCAGTAAGTATTTATAGTATAAAGCTCCTGAAGAAATTCAGGAGTTTTTTTATCAAAAGAAGTCATCACTCTCATTAATAATAGTCTAACTCTAGTAAAGTACTTTTTAGAATTATATGACCTTTAAAAAATCACATATTTCCAATTTACTCTTTGTAATTGTTATTATTTTAATGATAATTCCTCAAACTAGAAAGCCAATTCAATAAGGACTTCACACCATTGTAGCATTATTTAGTCCTTTAGTTATTGATAAAGAAGATCAATTATTGTTGTCTAATTATGATTGGCAGCTAATAGATTCAAACAATACAATTTTCAATATAGAACAAGCCAAGGGAAAGGTTATTTTTGTGAATCTTTGGGCTACTTGGTGTCCTCCTTGCATTGCAGAAATGCCAAGCATGCAAAAGATATATGATGCTTACGGTGATCGGGTGGTTTTTTTATTTATTTCTAATGAAAACCAAGAAAAAGTGACTGCTTTTTTAAAGAGAAAAAACCTATCAATTCCAAGTTATTATCCATTAAGTTCTTCTCCAAAAGAAATTACAAGTAATAGTATACCTGCTACTTATATCATAGATAAAAAAGGTTTTATAGTTGTTGAAAAGATAGGAGCCGCTAATTGGAATAGTATTTCTGTTAGAAAATTATTAGTCAACTTACTTTTGGAAGAATAAAGAGAATAATATGTTAAAATATTATATTGTTATAAAGACAGCTCGTCTAGAACTTCCAGTAAGATTTTACAGCCCTTACTAATTTCTTTTTTTGAAATAGTTAGTGGAGGTGTAATTCTAATTGCTCTTCCTTCAAAAAGAAGAAAGAATAAAATTAATCCATTAGCTAAGCATCTGTGAATAATTTTTGCAGCGATCTCTGGAGATTCTACAAGGGCAGCTAACATTAATCCTTTTCCTCTAATTTCTTTGATGAGTGGATGCTTTAAAAGGCTTCTAATTAATTCTTCTTTCTCAAATGTGTCCTTAATTAATTGTGAGTTCTGAATGGTATTTACAGTTGCAACACAAGCAGATGCAATTACAGGATGTCCGCCAAAAGTAGTAATATGGCCTAATGTAGGGTGCTCTTTTAAAACATCCATTACATGTTTTTGAGCTATAAATGCACCTATTGGCATACCGCCTCCTAAGCCTTTTCCTGAAATAATAATATCTGGTATAATTTTAAAGTGTTCAAAACCCCAAAACTTTCCAGTTCTTCCAATTCCAGTTTGAATTTCATCTACAATTAATAAAGCACCTACTTCTTCACATCGTTGTTTTACTTTTTTTAAATACCCATCTTTTGGGACAATAAATCCAGCACCGCCTTGTATGGTCTCTAGAATAACAGCAGCTGTATTTTTAGTGATTTTTTTTAAATCAGAGACAAGGTTGTAATGAATAAACTTTGTTCCTGGCACCAAGGGTCTGAAAGCCCTGTTTTGTACTTCTGCACCTGAAACACTCATAGAGCCTTGTGTATTTCCATGATACGAGTGATGAGCGGCAATAATCTCGTACCTTTTAGTAAAACGTTTTGCTAGTTTTAAAGCACCTTCACATGCTTCTGTTCCGGAGTTTGTTAGATAAACACTGTAAGTATTAGGTAAGGTTTGAGATAAAAGTTTGCATAATTGTAGAGGTTGTTCCTGAATGAACTCACCATAAACCATGACATGAGTATAGCTGTTTAATTGTTTTTTAATTGCTTTGGTAACTTTTGGATGCTGATGTCCTAGGCTATTGGCAGAAACTCCAGCAACAAAATCTAAGTATTTTTTTCCATTACTATCATAGATATAACTTCCTTTAGCTTTTTTTACCTCAATAGATAAAGGATATGGACTTGTTTGAGCCTGATATGTTAGAAAATCATTTTTCACCAATAACGTTTATGGATTCAATTTAATTTCTTTTTTACCAGAAATGTTTTCTTTTGCTCCAAGCAGTGTATTTTTATCGATGTTTTTGTTAGTTTTTACCTTTTTTTTAAAAATATCTTCTTTGGTTTTTGGCTGTTCAGATTCTCTCCAAATAAACCCTTTTAATCGCTTATCACTTTCTGGATACATAGAGGGAGGATAGGTTTTTCCATCAGACATATTTAAGCATTTAATTTCATTAATTTCACTGTCTATTAACTCAAACTCTATGTTACTACAGAACTGTTTTGTAATAGTTTCTAAAATCCCTTCATCATTTCTATTAAAATTAACAGCTTCACCATTTCCTTTTACCAGGAATGTTTTAAGTTGATTTTTAATAAACTTTCCAAACATGTTTCTACCTTTAATTTGATTGAAAATTTCTGGATCTATCGAGTCTTTTTGGATGATAAATGAGTTGCCAAGTATTTTTATAGAATCTAGTTTTTCTGTCTCTTTATTGCTTAATAATTTGATGCTATCTCCAGTAATCTGACTTTGATCTGACCAAAGAATAGGATTTACATACATCTTAGTTATACCAGTAGACTGGTCTGTATATAATGAATCACATTTTCCCTGAAGATCTATTTTGAAAATTTTCACATTATTGTAAGAACGAATTACCCGATGATCTTTTTTACCAGTAACAAGTAAAGTATCACCATGAATAAAGGTAGAGTCATTTTCTACTACAGAGATTGCAACAGCTCTTTTAATCATAAAAATTGAATCCGTTTTCTGAAAATATTCTGCATAATTTCCTCTGGCCATAAAATTCTCGGCAGTATCAATTACTTTAATATTATTGGTAGCAGATGCAAAACCACGTATTTTATCATAGTATAAACTATCTCCTTCAATGGTTCGTTCGTCTAAATACAGTTTGGCGTTTTTTACAAAATGTGAAATATCTGTTTTTGTATTGTAAAAGCCTCTTTCTGAATATATTTTATTATTATCTTTTTGATTTGTTATGGTAGACGGGCCATATAAAAAGGCATGTCCTGAGTTGGTGTAATAATCTAAATGATTAGATACTATTAAATTGTCAGGATTGGTAATAGTCACTTTTGTTGTGGCTGTAAACTTCTTTTGTTCCAAATAATAGTTTCCGTTCTTACTCTTTAAAACATTTGTTTCATCTTTTATAATTGCATGATCTTTGTAAAACAATAACTGACTTCCTCTATTAAAGTACAAAGTATCTGTAGTTAATGTCATGGAAGGATCTTTTAATATAACATTTCCCCATGAAATTGTTTTTTTTGAGTTAGCATCATAATCTACGTAATCACTAGTTTGAGTTATCGTATCTCCTTGATTGATAATAACATCACCAATAGCTTTAAAAAAATTTGTTTCCTTGTAGTAAAAAGCTTTCTTTGAAGTTAATACAGCTCCTGCATGTATCATGGTTACTTTACCAATAAGAACAGTTGCTCCAGGGTATTTTTCTTCATCTGAAAATTGAATTTCTGCATCAAATTTTATTTTTTTCTGCTGTGAGAAACAAACACTTGAAACAACGAATAATAGTATTATAACCTGATTTTTTTTCAAACCTATTATCTAATTTTTGCCTAAAATACTGAAATGAAAATGCTAAACTTCTTAATATTACTATAAAACTATCTAAGAATCGTTTGCTTTCTATCAGGACCTACAGAAACAATTTTAATTGGAACCCCTGTTTCTTTTTCAACAAATGCTACATAATCCAATAAATTTTGAGGCAATTGACCTGCCGAAGTCATCTTTGTTAAATCTTCATTCCAACCTTTAAATTCAGAATAGTTAACAGAAACATTTTCTGGCTCTATATTATAAGGTAAATGACTTATTATTTTTCCTTTATAGTTGTATGAGGTACATACTTTTAATGTTTTAAATCCAGATAGTACATCTCCTTTCATCATCATTAATTGAGTAACACCGTTTATATCTACAGCATATTTTAAAGCAACTAAATCTAACCAACCACAACGTCTTGGTCTTCCAGTTGTAGCTCCAAATTCATGACCCACTTTAGCCATTGTAGCCCCATCTTCATCAAATAATTCTGTAGGAAAAGGACCAGAACCAACACGAGTGGTGTAAGCTTTGAAAATACCAAATACTTCACCAATTCTGTTTGGTGCAACACCCAAACCTGTACAAGCACCAGCGGCTGTAGTATTGGAAGAGGTTACATACGGATAGGTTCCAAAATCAATATCTAATAATGAACCCTGAGCACCTTCTGCTAGAATGGTTTTCTTTTCTTTAACAGCATTGTTTAAAAACTCTTCACTATCTATAAATTGTAATCTTCTTAATTTATCAACGCCTCTAGAGAATTCTTCTTCTAATTCTTTAAGATCATATTGAATATCTACATTAAAGAAATCCAGCATTTTAATATGCTTGGTTGTTAATGCTTGATATTTATCTTTCCAGTTTTCCAGTTCTAGATCTCCAACTCGCATTCCGTTTCTTCCTGTTTTATCCATATATGTTGGACCAATACCTTTAAGAGTAGAGCCAATTTTAGCTTTCCCTTTTGAGGTTTCTGAGGCTGCGTCTAACAATCTATGTGTAGGTAAAATTAAATGTGCTTTTCTGGAGATTAATAATTTAGATTCGTAATCAATGTCATGCTTATCAAGATTTTCTAATTCTTTTTTAAAAATAACAGGATCTATTACAACACCATTTCCTACAATATTTAGTGCTGTTTTATGAAAAATTCCGGAAGGAATTGTATGTAAAACATGTTTATGTCCATCAAAAATTAGTGTGTGTCCTGCATTAGGTCCTCCTTGAAATCTAGCTATAATATCATAGTTCTTCGTAAGAACATCTACAATTTTCCCTTTTCCTTCATCTCCCCATTGAAGTCCTAGTAATAAATCTACCGCCATGTAATATAATTCTATTAATTGTTTGATTGTTTTTTTGTTCCGTAAAAGTAAAGTGAATGATTGTGAATATCTATGTCAAAAACTTCTTCTATTGTTTTTTTAATGACTTGAATTCTAGGATCACAAAACTCTTTAACTTCTCCAGTATCGGTAAGTATGACATGATCGTGTTGTTTATCAAAATAACTTTTTTCATATCGAGCCATAGATTGACCATCAAATTGATGTTTTCTAACCAAGCCACAATCTAATAGTAAATCTATTGTGTTGTATAAAGTAGCTCTGCTTACACGATAGTTTTTGTTTTTCATTTTGATATATAAAGATTCAATATCAAAGTGCTCATCTAAATCGTATATTTCTTGTAGAATAGCAAACCTCTCTGGAGTTTTTCTGTGCTTGTTCTCTTCTAAAAAGGTAGTAAATACTCTTTTTACAACTTCTTGATTGTTTTTTGAGACCATATAATAAATTTATAACTATTAACAAATTTAATGTTATTATTGATATAAAGTAGAGTTTTTTTTTAAGGTTATTTACATGGTATTAACACGGTCTACTTTTTTAACACCTTCTACCTTTTTTATGCTTTCAATTAGTTTGTTTAATTGTGTTCTGTTCTTAACACTAATAGATAATTTACCACCAAATATACCTTCGTTACCAGCGATATTTATACTGTGAATAAATACATCCATATTATTAGAAATAATTTTAGTTAGGTTGTTTACAATACCTCTATTATCCTCACCGCTTACTTCTAATATGGCTTTAAACTCTTGGTTAGAATCTATCCATTTTGCTTTAATAATTCTGTAGGCATAGTTAGATTGTAATGAAATTGCATTTGGACAATCTTTCTTATGAACCTTAATTCCTTCATTTATAGTTATAAATCCAAATACTTTGTCTCCAGGAATTGGTTTACAACATTTAGAGGAGGTATAGTCTAACTTTTCTTCTTCTTGTCCAAAAACAAGGTCATCATATTTTGTTGAAACTTCTTCTTTATTAATTAATTCTTTTGATGGTGTTCTTAATAATCGCTTCTTAAAGAAGTTCATAATCATATTGTTTCGCTGACTTACAAAGTTTTTAAGTTGAGTATTGTCTATAGCACCATTTCCTATTCTAAAGAATAAATCAAAGCTGGTTTTTAGTTTAAAAAAGACAACTAGTTCGTTAATGGATTTTTCATTAAAATTAATTTTTAAATGTCGTAATTTTCTGGCCAGAATAACCTTTCCTTCTTCCGCAATTTTCTTTTCATCATCTTTGAGAGCAGTTTTGATTTTGGTTCTAGCTCTGGCAGTTATTACAAAGTCTAACCAACGAAAATTGGGCTTATTATTTGAAGTTGTATATACTTCTATTTGATCTCCACTTGCTAATTCGTAACTTAATGGAACTAATTTTCCATTTACTTTTACTCCTCTACATTTTAAACCAACATCTGTATGAATTGAAAAAGCAAAATCCAATGCTGATGCTCCTTTAGGTAATGATTTTAAGTCTCCTTTTGGGGTAAACACATAAATTTCTTTCGCATATAAATTTAACTTAAAATCTTCAACAAAATCCACTGCATTAATACTTTGGTTTTCTAAAGTCTCTTTTAAACGATTTAACCAACCATCTAAACCATTATCATTTTCTATACCTTGTTTATATTTAAAATGGGCCGCATATCCTTTTTCTGCAATTTCATCCATTCTGTTGGAACGAATCTGTACTTCAACCCATTTTGATTCTGGTCCTACTACAGTGATATGCAATGCTTCATAACCTGTTGATTTTGGTTGAGAAATCCAATCGCGCAATCGAGAAGGATTTGGTTTAAAATAATCGGTAACTATGGAATAGATTTTCCAAGCATCAAATTTTTCATCCTCTGATGTTGGTTCATAAATAATTCTGATTGCAAATTTGTCATAAACTTCATCAAAAGAAACATTTTGCTTGCGCATCTTTCTTAGAATAGAAAAGATTGATTTAAATCTTCCTCTAATTTGGTACTTGAAACTTTCTTTACTTAAACCACTATTTAAAGTGTTTTCAAATGATTTTATATAGTTTTCTTGATCTTCTTTACTATCACTTATTTTACTTATAATGTCATTGTATACTTCAGGTTCTGTATATTTTAATCCTAAATCTTCTAATTCAGTTTTTATATTATACAATCCTAAACGATGGGCGAGAGGTGCATAGATGTATAAAGTTTCAGAAGCAATTTTAACTTGTTTATGTGCAGGCATTGCATCCATTGTTTGCATATTATGCAAACGATCAGCTACCTTAATTAAAATTACACGAACATCATCATGTAAAGTAAGTAACATTTTTCTGAAATTTTCAGCTTGTATTGAATGATCTTTATCTTTCTTTAAACTAGAGATTTTTGTCAAGCCACTTACAATTCTGGCGATAGTTTCACCAAATAACTGTTCTATATCATCTACGGTGTACTTTGTGTCTTCAACAACATCATGTAATAGTGCAGCGACAATAGATGTAGCACCTAATCCAATTTCATTTGCTACAATTTTAGCCACAGATATAGGATGAAAAATATAAGGTTCACCAGTTTTTCTTCTTTGAGTAGAATGAGCATCAACAGATAAGTTGAATGCTTTCCGTATCATTAATTTATCTGATCTTGATAATGTTTGATAGGTTTCTTTTAAGAGGTTTTTGTAGCGTTTAGCTATCTCTTTATTTTCTTCTTCTATAGTTGCTTTGTATTCCAATTATTAGTTATAATCTATGCGTATTTCAAAAAATATTGAGTGGATAATTATTGAATATTTATACTCATTTTAATAAAAAATCAATTTAGAACAAAAAATGTGTCTAAGCAAATTTTTTAAGCTGAGTTTATTACTTTAAATTTTTAACTCTGTCAAATAACGTTGGATGTGAGTAATGGATAAATACGTATAGAAAATGTGGTGTAAGATTACTTAAACTATTCTTAGATAATTTTTTTAATGAGCTAATTAACGGCTCACTGGCAAATGTTTCTTTTGCATAATTATCTGCCTGATATTCAAATTTTCTAGACATATAATTCATAAACATCCTTGTAATTTCAGATAATGGCGAATATAAAATACCAAATGCAATTAGGCCAATATGAAAACTTGGTACTGAAACCCCCAAAGCTGATGATAATATTGGCGTATGAATAAATAATGACAAAAGAAATAGAGTAACACCAGTGAGCATAATGGAGGCAATTAAATTAAAAACAATGTGTTTTCTTTTGTAATGACCAACTTCATGGGCTAACACAGCAACTATTTCATCGATGGTTAGATCGTTTATTAGGGTGTCATATAAAGTTATTTGTTTTTGATTGCCAAAGCCAGAAAAATAGGCGTTCGCTTTTGTAGAACGTTTAGAGGCATTGATTACAAAAATATTATTTAGTGTAAACCCAACAGAATTAGCATATTTTGTAATAGCGTCTTTAAGGTTTCCCTTTTCTAAGGCTCTTTGTTTATTAAATAATGGAACTATAATTTTAGAATAAAACATATTCATAAACAAAGAGAAAATAGTAACTAGACCCCATGCATAGAGCCAAAAAAAGGCTCCTGTAAATTCATAAAACCAAGTAATTAATGCTAAAATAAAGCCACCAATTAATACAGAAATTAATAGACCTTTTAGTTTATCCATAAAAAAAGTTTTTTTACTAGTTTTATTAAAGCCAAATTTTTCTTCAATAACAAAGGTTTTATAGTATGAAAAAGGGATGTTTAAAAAATCACTACCAATGATAATAATACCAGAGAAAATTAAAGTTATTATAATACTGTTTTCTGAAAAAGCTCTGGAAAAATTATCAACCAAATAAAATCCGTCTAAAAAGAAAAAACCAAGTGTTAATAGTATAGAAAATAGAGATGTTATGATACCAAAACGATGGTTTGTTTTTTTATAGATCTGAGATTTTTTATATTCTTTACTATCATACACATCAGATACTTCTTCAGGGATTTCATCCTCAAAGTGTGAAGCATTCAGAGAGTCTAATAGTTGATCAACTAAAAACTTTAGCACCAAAACAGCAATGAAAATATAAAACAAAGTAGTTGATTGCATTATTCGTTTAGTTTTTTTCTTGCATACATGGCCGCTCCAATAATTCCAGCATTATTCTTAAATTTTGCAATTTTTATCTTAACATCTGTGGTTAAGTATTGTTTAAATTCATCGTGTTTTTTACTGATGCCACCACCTAAAATAATAAGATTTGGAGAAAATACAGTTTTAACTTGGTGCAATAATATATCTAAACGTAAAGACCAATCTTTTAAAGTTAGTTTCTCTTTTTTCCTGATAGAATCTGCACAAAAAAACTCTATTATTTTTCCGTCTACATGTAACAACTTCCCAATCTCTAAATTAGGAATCAATTTACCATTATAAAATAAACCTGAGCCAATTCCTGTACCAATAGTAACTACAATTACCAATCCTTTTTTTCCTTTTCCTGCGCCTAAGTTTACTTCAGCTATTCCTGCCAAATCGGCATCATTACTAACATAAAATGGAATATTACAGTTGGTTTTAAAAAAATCATCAACTTGAATATTTTTCCATGATGGACTTAAATTTCCAGAATGGATACATTTTCCGTCTATAATTGTAGTTGGGAAGCTACAACCTATTGCTTTTTTCCAATTAAAATGTTCAACTATTTCCTGAACTACGTTAGCAATAGCATCTGGCGTTGCAGGTTTTGGTGTGGCTATCCTATACCTTTCAGAAATTAATTCTCCAGATTTTGTATCTACAATTGCAGCTTTAATTCCAGAGCCGCCTATATCCATACCTAATACTTTCATGTAAAATGTTATTTAAATTTTCGTTGTCTTTTTGCTTCAAAAAGTAATACAGCTGCAGCTGCAGAAACATTCATAGAATCTATTTCTCCTTGCATAGGGATGTTGATATTTTTAGTCGCATTGTCTCTCCAAATTTTCGACAAGCCAGTAGCTTCTGTTCCTACAATGATAGCTGAAGCTTCTTTGTAATTTTGTTCTGTATATGAGTTTGAGTTTTGTAATGTTGAAGCAAATATTTTAATATTTTGCTCTTTTAAGTAAGCAATAATATCTTCTGAGGAGGCAACTACTATTTGATTCGTAAAAACACAACCAACACTTGATCTAATTACATTTGGATTGTAAATATCAGTTTTAGCATCTGCCAAAATAATGGCATCAATACTTGCAGCATCAGCAGTTCGAAGCATGGCACCAATATTTCCTGGTTTTTCAACGCCTTCAATTACCAATAATAATGGACTTTTATTTTTAAAGTGCAGCGATTTTAAATTTATGTTTTTTGATTCAGCAATTGCTATAACACCTTCTGAAGATTCTCTATAGGCAATTTTCTTATAAACTTCCTGAGAAATTTCAATAAGTTCAATTTCTTTAAATTGTGCAATGAATTCAGGTGAAACTTTATGGGAAACAAATAGGAGTGAAGTAATACAGTAATCTCCTTTGATAGCTAATTCTATTTCTCTCTTTCCTTCTATTACAAATAAGCCTTGCTTTCTTCGTTCGCGAGATTTTTCTTGAAGTTTAAGAATATTTTTAATCTGGATATTTTGAAGGCTTTGAATTTGTTTCATCAAAGCAAAAGTAGGAAATTTTGAGATCATTAAAGGCAAGTCAAAAGACAATAAAATAATCTAGTTAAAAAGTTATAATTTTGTTAATTAGAATTAAAAAAGCACAGAATTGGCGCTTTTTTAAGATTATTTCTTTCCATTTATTTTTGAATCATATCTTTTCCATAGGGTAGTTTGATGTGATTCTAAACTTATTTCCCTCCCTTGAATAAAGGCATGATTTAAAATATTTCCTCTCATATCTAAAGCATCTCCTTCAGATACAAACAGTGTTGCATCTTTACCTAGCTGTAATGTACCGGTAGTTTTTTCTATACCTAATATTTTAGCAGCATTGCCGGTAATCATAGCAACAGCTTCTTCTTTTTTTACACCATGTGCGGCATAAGTTCCTGCATAAAAAGGTAAGTTTCGCGTGTTCATACGCTCCATTTGCCCCTCCATACCAATAGCCACTGTAAGTCCAGCATCTATTAAAATTGCAGCATTTCTGTATGATAAATCATAATCATCATCTTCATTTTCTGGAATTCGATGAGCTCTTTCTACTACAACAGGTATATTGTGTTTAATTAATAAACTAGCTACTTTTTCGGCTCCATCTCCATTGACTATTACCATATCTTTTATTCCTAGATTGTTAAACATAGTTACTGCATCTGTTATCTCTTTATGACCGCTAACATGAATAAATATCTTTTGAGATCCATTAAACAATCCTTTTGTGGATTCGTAAGTCAAATTTATTTCTTTTTTACTTTCAGTTAAATAGCGTTTTGCCGCAGCAAAATAATCATGAATACGCTGCGTGTTTTTCGGGTATTTTTTGTCTAGTTTTAATCCTGAATCTTCACCCAACCACCATCTACCTCTAGTAAATGTTTCTGGCCAATTAACATGTATAGCATCGTCAACTTTTACAGCAGCATCTTCCCAATTCCAAGCATCTAGTTGCATTATTGAAGAAGTTCCAGAAATAACACCACCTCTTGGTGTAATTTGTGCCATTAAAACCCCATTTGGCCTCATAGATTCAACCACTTTGCTTTCTGCATTATAGGCTATTAAACTTCTAATATGGGGTAACATAAGACCAATTTCATCTGTATCTACAGATGCTTTTACTGCATCAACTTCTGCTAATCCTAAAGAGGCATTAACAGCTATAAAACCCGGGTAAATATGCTTGCCCTTTGCATTTACGACAGTTCCTTGTCTAGCAATTTTTGCTAAGGCGCTACCAACAAAAGTAATTTTTCCGTTGTTGAACATTACCAAAGAGTTTTCTATGACTTCTCCGTTGCCTAAATGAGCAGTTGCTCCTTCTATAGAAAAGGCATTTACTTGTTTAGAAGCAGGTGTTTGTTGTGCGATGCTAGATCCTGCTAAGAAGCAAAATACAATACTAAATATTATGTATTTTTTCATGTCTCTCATTGTTATATTATTCTGTTTCACAGGTAAAGTTTTTTAAGATTTTTTTACTAGGAACTTGTGTTTTAGTACCTTTCATTTTCTCTTGTAACATCATGCTAATTAGCTTGCTTTTTTCTTTTTTGATTGCTATGCGTTTTTTCTTATCTTCCTCAATATCAAAGAAAACTTTTCCTTCAATAATTGTTTTTTCAGCTATGGCATATATAGAAAGAGGATTGTGACTCCATAATACAACATCAGCATCTTTTCCAACTTTAATACTTCCAACTTTTTCTTCTATATGAAGAAGTTTTGCAGGATTGATAGTCACCATATTCCAGGCATCTGGTTCTGTCATTCCGCCATATTTTATTGTTTTTGCAGCTTCTTGGTTTAGCCTTCTAGACATCTCTCTATCATCAGAATTAATAGCAACAGTGACCCCAGCATTATGCATAATTGCAGCATTGTATGGAATAGCATCATTTACTTCGTATTTATATCCCCACCAATCTGAGAATGTGGAACCTCCAACTCCATGCTCTTTCATCTTATCTGCTACTTTATAACCTTCTAAAATATGTGTGAATGTGTTGATAGTAAAATTGAATTTTTCGGCAACCTTAATTAACATATTAATTTCACTTTGCACATAAGAATGACAAGAAATAAAACGTTCTTTATTTAAGATTTCTGCTAAAGTTTCTAACTCTAAATCTTTACGATAGGCTTTTCCACTTTTCTTTAATGCATCATATTCTTTAGCTCTTTGAAAATAATCTACAAAAACTTGTTCAACTCCCATACGTGTTTGTGGAAATCTATAGCTAGAATTAGAGCGAGATTGTTTTACATTTTCACCCAGAGCAAATTTGATAAATTTAGGAGTATTTTCATAAATCAAGTTTTTTGGATTCTCTCCCCATTTTAATTTTATAATTGCAGAACGACCCCCAATAGGGTTTGCAGAACCATGAAGAATTTGAATAGAAGTTACTCCACCTGCTAAATTTCTGTAAATATTAATATCATTTGGGTTTATAACATCTTCTATAGTAACTTCTGCAGTAGAGTTATGACCACCTTCATTTATGGCTGAAGCTCCTATATGAGAATGCTCATCAATTATTCCTGCAGTTAAATGCTTCCCTGTTCCGTCTATAACTGTAGCTCTTTTATCTGAAAGGCTCTTGCCAATCTGAGTAATTTTTCCATTTTTAAGGAGTACATCGGTGTTTTTTAAAACACCTGCTGCTTCACTAGTCCAAACTGTCGTATTTTTAATTAAAATAGTCTGTTGTGTTGGTTGAGAGAAGTTTCCTAAACCAATATTAGGATAACTTACAGAGAGCAAGGTAGGAGTGTTAGAAGTCTTTTCTTTCCTGTCTTTTTTCTTTGCGTCTTTTGTTTCTTCACTTTCTTTGATGGCAGACCATAAAGATTCAGTTCCATCTTTACTAAAATACGTACCACTTAATCCATTTGATGAAGGTTGGGCCAATATTCTAGAAAAATCACCATTGTTGTTCATTGTTATGGAAACCCATCCGTCATAAAAAGAAAATTTAGAAGTTATCTTTTTATCATCAGAAGTTATACTTCCACTTTGTTTAGCCTCCTTTCCAGAAACTTTTAATTGAAAAGACGCTCCTTCAATAGAAAAACTATATTTTCCAGTAACATCTTTGATATTCATGTCATTAATAACATGTTGATCTCCTTGAACCCAGTTTTCATAGATAGTTGTTTCTTTATCAAAGACATCTCCATTGGTGATGATAAAATTAGCCTGACTCCCTGATTTTAAATTCCCAATATCAGATTTTCCAATCATACTAGCAGGAATTGTTGTGAGAGCTTCTAATGCTTTAGTTTTATCAAAACCATAGCTAATTGCTTTTTGTAGGTTTTTGTGAAAAGATTTTACAGATTTTAAATCATGTGTGGTAAGGGCAAAGGTAATGTTGTTCTCTGCTAACACTGCCAAATTAGAAGGTTCTTGATTCCAACTTCTCATATCATGAAGAGAAATTTTATTTGCAATTAGCGGATTACTTACATCATATGGTTTTCTGAAATTAATAGGGATAATCATGTTTGCTCCCGTTGCTTTAATATCATTTATTTTTTCAAATTCATCTCCACCACCAACTATAGTGTATTGAATACCAAACTCGTCTCCAACTTTATCTGCTCTAAAAACATCCAATTGATTTCCAGCATCAAATATTTGAACTAGATTTTTATTATTGTTTAATGAAGTTAAAGAAGCATCTGTATTTTGTGTGTTTCCACTAGCATACCAGTCTGCATCTAAATACATTTGACGTAATAAAGCCATGGCTCCCATCCTAGAAGTGGGATAGTTTTGTGTAGATAATAGACTTTTTGAAAATGATAGATACTGAGCAGATTTTTTATCTAAAATTCTATATCCATCAGATGATCTGGTATTTAGCGCAACTAACGTTCCATTACCTCTCACAATACCATCTTGCACATGTGTATTTACAACACCAAAACCAGCATTCAACAATTCTTTTGCTTTTTTATCATCAAAAGAAAACAGTTGAGATGCATCTACTTCTGGTCTAATATGATCATTCCAATAATGCCCAGTTCTGGTGGCATCATACTGAGGTGTTCTACTTCTACCTCCTTTTCTTTTTGGCTTTTCAACACCAAAATCTGAATATATATCAATAAAAGACGGGTATATTATTTTTCCTTTTAAATCTATTGTTTTTGCTCCAATTGGAATTGAAACAGATTTCCCAACATTTACAACCTTTCCATCTTTAACGAGTAGTGTTCCTTTTTTGATAATTGAAGTGGGTATAGTATAAATTTTTGCATTAATAAAAGCAACTGTTGTATTTTTAGTTGTTTTTACACTAGTGTTGATTGGAAAGTAGTCTTGCGCATGTAAAAGGGACATAGACAAAAGCATGAGTACTAGAAATAGTTTTCTCATTATAATGATTGTTTGATTATTTCATAAATTTATTGAGAACTAAACACACAGAGAGTTTTTTTATTTTTTTTAACAAAACTTTATGAAGGAAAGATTTCTTCAGTTTTCTTTTTTAGAATGTTTAAAATTTTCAACAAAAGGAAAAAAATAATACCTTACAAATCATCTGCGGATTCTCTAAAGTAACTAATTAATAAATCAACTACATAATTATAGGAGTCTACTCCTTTTTGTTGTTTATTAGATTTAAGATATGCATTATATCCTTTTTTTACAATAGGCTCAAAAGGGTTCTTATAGGCATTCCAAAACTCAGAAGATGCAGTAAAGTCTTTAATAATTCCTTTATGTATAGTTTTGTAAAGCACCCAGTATTGTTCTGGGTCTCTTTTGTACAATTCAAAAAGCATATACCTTGTAGCCATTCTGTAGGCCCCGTACTTAAAATAGAGATCATCATTTGATAAAGCTGCGAGAAACCCCACAAAATTTGCCTCATTTTCTGCTGCAAAACCAATTTGATGTGCCATTTCATGACAGGTAGTTGTTGGCAAACTTGTTGTCGGGATTTTACTATTCACCTGTGCTTCACCAGTAAATGGGTTAAAATATCCTGAAGTACCATTGTAAGACTGAAAAAGACTCATTAAGGAACTTTTAGCATCCCCATACCTATAGGTAAAATGAGGCATTTCTTTTGCCAGTTCATTGAAACCGTTCTTTGACAGTGAGTAGATTTCTTGATGAGTATAGGGAACCTTTATCATTATAGAATCAGATTTTGTAATCACAAAATGGGCATTGTTTAGTTTAGAAATTAAATACTTAGAGACATCAATTAATTCTTTATTACTATAAGAAGTAGTTTGATATCCCAAATTTTTAGATAATGGCTCTCTGTAATAGTTTAATCCCCACAAGAAATAAAAGAAGAAATAAATAACAGAGATAAAAGAAGTAATTTCTAAAAGTTTAGAAAATAAATTTTTAAATCGTGTCACTACTAGTTTATAGATAAAGTATATGCTGTAAAAAACAACAAAGAAAATGAAAAGATCTCCAATAGAAACTGAGATCCATCCAAATAAAATTCGAAGAAGAGAGCTGATGTAGGGATATATACCCATAGAATAATAGACCTCTACAAAAGAAGGATTGTGTTCTATCCATTTCATCAATAGCACTTGAATTCCTAAAAAAAGTGTGAGATAAAGATTTCTTTTTTGTACTTTCATTGTTGTAAAAATACACAAGAATTTCACAACTTTGTACTTTGTTAACATGATAATAACAATTTGGTTAACAAATCTTGTGTACAAATAAATAGTGTTAAGAGAATCTTCAATCCCAAGTAAAAATATACATTTGTTATTATGGAGAAAACACAATCATTTACTAGTAAAAAGATAGATAATTCCAAAATTATTAGTTTAGAAAAGGGGAAGATTCCGCCTCAAGCAGTTGATTTAGAGGAAGCTGTGTTGGGGGCAATGATGATTGATAAAAAAGGGATTGATGATGTCATAGATATTCTACATCCTGACGCATTTTACGAAATTAAGCATCAAGAGATTTATAGAGTTATATATGACTTATTCCAAGAGTCTAAGCCAATAGATTTATTGACAGTTTCTAATGCTTTAAGAAAAAACGCTAAATTAGATTTAGTTGGTGGTGATTTCCATTTAATTCGATTAACACAAAAAGTAGCATCGTCTGCACATATTGAATTCCACGCAAGAATTATTCTTCAAAAATACATTCAACGTAGATTGATTAGCATTTCTAGTGATATTATTGAAAATGCG
Source organism: uncultured Flavobacterium sp. (assembly GCA_964485155.1). GTDB lineage: Bacteria > Bacteroidota > Bacteroidia > Flavobacteriales > Flavobacteriaceae > Polaribacter. The sequence continues at coordinate 829 of CAZAIL010000025.1, read as the reverse complement.
TATGATGAAACTGCTGATGTATTTGATTTATTAGATAATGCCGAAGCAAAATTATTTGAAGTAACACAAGGAAATTTAAAGAAAAGTTCAGAAGGAGCTAGTGAACTTGTAAAACAAGCATTGACTAAAATTCAAGAAATTTCTAATAAAGAAGGAATGAGTGGTTTGGCTACTGGATTTACAAAATTAGATGCCATAACCTCAGGATGGCAACCTTCTGATTTAATTATTATTGCTGCACGACCTGGAATGGGAAAAACAGCTTTTGTTATTTCCATGGCAAAAAACATGGCGATAGATTTTAATCATGCTGTAGCTGTTTTCTCTTTAGAGATGTCTTCTGTTCAGTTAATTACTCGTATGATTTCCTCTGAAACAGGCTTAACGTCAGAAAAACTTCGAAAAGGAAACCTAGAAGCTCACGAATGGGAGCAGTTAAATGTAAAAGTTAAGCGTTTATCTGATGCCCCTATATTTATAGATGACACACCATCACTGTCTATTTTCGATTTACGTGCGAAAGCTCGTCGTTTAGTATCACAGCATAATGTAAGAATTATCGTGGTTGATTATTTGCAGCTAATGACAGCCGGTAACAATAATAAAGGAGGAGGAAATCGTGAGCAAGAAATCTCTATGATTTCCAGAAATTTAAAAGCGCTGGCAAAAGAACTAGAAGTTCCGGTAATTGCACTTTCTCAATTATCTAGAGCAGTAGAGACAAGAGGTGGTAGTAAGAGACCTTTACTGTCAGATTTACGTGAATCTGGAGCAATTGAACAAGATGCAGATATTGTTTCTTTTATTTTTCGTCCAGAATATTATGGAA
>CAZAIL010000024.1:0-21751 GCA_964485155.1 uncultured Flavobacterium sp. | reverse complement strand
TTCTTCACGCTTACAAACCGCGCAACTAAATAACAATTAAAACGAAGAAAATCATATGGCAATTTTAAATTTTCAAAAACCTGATAAGGTAATAATGATAGAATCTACAGATTTTTCTGGTAGATTTGAATTCAGACCATTAGAGCAAGGTTTCGGTTTAACTGTAGGAAACGCTCTAAGAAGAGTTTTATTATCTTCTTTAGAAGGATTTGCTATCACCTCATTAAGAGTTGATGGTGTAGAGCATGAATTCTCAACAATAAAAGGTATTGTTGAAGATGTTACTGAAATTATCTTAAATCTTAAGCAAGTTCGTTTTAAGAAACAAATTGAAGATTCTGACAGAGAAACAGTTTCAATCTCTTTATCCGGTCAAGAGCAACTAACTGCTGGTGATCTTCAGAAGTTTACTTCAGGATTTCAAGTGTTAAATCCAGACCTAGTAATTTGTAATATGGATAAATCTGTGAAATTAAACATGGAGCTTACCATAGAGAAAGGAAGAGGTTTTGTTCCTGCTGAAGAAAATAAAAAATCTGGAGCACCAATAGGTACTATATACACTGATTCTATTTACACACCAATTAAGAATGTTAAATATGCAATCGAAAATTTCCGTGTAGAGCAAAAAACTGATTATGAGAAGTTAATTTTTGATATTGAGACAGATGGTTCAATCAATCCAAAAGATGCATTAACCGAAGCTGCTAAAATATTAATACATCACTTCATGTTGTTCTCTGATGAGAGAATAACACTTGAAGCAGATGAGATTGCACAAACTGAAACATATGACGAAGAATCATTACATATGCGTCAGTTATTAAAAACTAGATTAATAGACATGGATCTTTCCGTTAGAGCTTTAAATTGTTTAAAAGCAGCAGAAGTAGATACTCTAGGAGACCTTGTTTCTTTTAATAAAAGTGATCTTATGAAATTTAGAAACTTTGGTAAAAAATCATTAACAGAGCTCGAAGAGCTTGTAATTGTTAAAGGTCTGAATTTTGGAATGGATTTAGTAAAATATAAATTAGATAGAGATTAACCTTTCATATTTTGCCCCTCAATAGTGAGTTGAGCAAGATGAAAGTATAAAACAAACGTCATGAGACACGGAAAGAAATTTAATCATTTAGGAAGACAAACAGCGCATAGGAAAGCTATGTTAGCGAACATGGCTTGTTCTTTAATAGAACACAAGCGTATCAACACAACTGTCGCAAAAGCAAAAGCTTTAAGAGTTTTTGTTGAGCCGTTAATCACTAAATCTAAGTCAGATACAACTCACAACAGAAGAACTGTTTTTAGTTACCTTAGAGATAAGTATGCAGTTACAGAATTATTTAAAGAAATTTCTGTAAAAATAGCTGATAGACCAGGAGGGTATATTCGTATTATCAAATTAGGAAATCGTCAAGGAGATAATGCTCCAATGGCTATGGTTGAATTAGTTGATTACAACGAGCTTTACAATCCAAAAGGACAAAAAGTTAAGAAAACTACTCGTAGAGGAAGAAGAAAGAAGACTGATGATGTTGCACCTATTGAAACAACTGAAACAACCGAATCATTAAAAGAAGAAAAATCTTAATAAATTTTATCATTTTTTAAATAAATGTTAAAAGAGCAAGCAAATTTTTGCTTGCTCTTTTTTTTATTTACTTTTGATTTTTATTTAATAATAAATTATTTGGGAAACCTTTTTTAACTTTTTTTTTACCCAAAAAAAAATAAAAATATGAAAATTAAATTTACATTATTATCATTATTAATTATAACAACGCATATTTATTCACAAGAAACTATTGAAGAAAGTGAAGCCTATCGATTGCGTAATCAAGGTGTAATTAATAATTCACAAACACTAGTTGGTGCTGCTAACTTCGAACAAAGCTCTTATGGAGCATCAACAAGATTCGTAAACCCGCCAACAAGAGTTGAAGGCTCAATATATTTTTATGATAAATGGTCAAATTATGCAATAGTTGAAACAAAAGACAGAAAACGTTTTGCTGTAAATAATATTAATTTAAATCTTAGGAGAAATAGATTTATCAGCAAGATTGGTCAAGATTCTTTATTTATTTTCAATATGGAGAAAGTAAATAAAATTATCATAGATGGGAAGTCTTTCAAAAGAATTGATTCAGAGGTTGGTGCTCGTATATTTGAGATGCTTTACGAATCAGATGATGTTTCAATTTTAAAATTTCACAAAGTTAAATTACTTGAATCATCAGCCAATCCCATGGTAAACAGAAAAACTGATAGATTCGTTAAAAAAGAGTCTCTTTTTGCATACCAAGACGGAAAAGTATTTGATTTTAAATTACGAAAAAAAGATGTTCTAAAACTAATTACTTCTAACGAAACCCAAGAAAGTAAGTTGATTGAATATTACACAAAAAATAAATTATCTTACAAGAGCATCAAACATTTAAGACAAGTTTTATCTACTATAGATAACATTCTATAACAAAAAAAAGTAATCATTAAAAAAAAGTCAACTTTTAAGTTGACTTTTTTTTTATTTTAAACTCAATCTAATAGATGTCTTTTTATTATTACTAAATATTTTATTTATTGTGTGTTAATAATTAATGTCCAATTTTCTTCGAATTATTTTTTATCATAAGCAACCTTTTTACTCAAATTGCACCTATTATGTAATTACGAATTATTAAAAACCCCATTTTATGAAAAAATTTATTTTATCACTCTCGTTTTTATTTATTATTTCCACAACATTTTCACAAGGTTGGGTTGAAACTCTTCAGCTATTTCAAAAAGATTTCATACAGAACCTAAACGGCTCCCTAGTTTCTGAACAGAATACTATGATTGGTAATCCAAACGAATGGTCAAAAATAATGGGTGTTTTTTATCAATTTGATGACATTCGTTTTGATGATAGACACTTAGAGGGGTCAATATTTTTATTTGATAAGGAAGATCACCCTGGAAGAGTTTATATTAATAATAAAGTTTACAAGATGGAAAATATTAATTATAATATTGAAAATGATCAGTTTTTTACAAAAATAGAGAATGATTCTGTTTTTATTTACACTTTTGAGACCATAGATAAAATATCAATTAAAAATAGAGAATTTAAAGAAATATATGATCCATATTTAAACAAGGAAAGTGTATTTGAAATTATCTATGAAGGAGACAATATTTCATTATTTAAAAAACATACAGTAAGATTTATTGCTGGGTCAGACAACCCTATGGTAAATAGATCTAGTAGTAGATTTAAACAAAAACAACGATATTATATTGAACAAGGAAAAAAAATATCTAAATTTAACCTAAAAAAATCTTCAATACTAAATCTATTTGATCCTAAATCAAGAATAATAGTTAAAGATTATATAAGAGATAACAAGTTGTCTTTAAAAAAAGAATATGATCTTAAAAAGTTAATTTATTTTTGCAACACAATTTAAAAAAAAAGCAACTTAAAAAGTTGCTTTTTTTATATATCCATACTAGATTTAACATATTAAATCACTTAACAATTAGCTCTTAACACTAATAAATATTTTGTTTTCTATAAATTAGTTTATTGTCAATAAAATATGATAACTCTGAAAGTATTAATTATTCATTAATCACTATTTTTGTGTGATGGTTTTTTTATTAGATTCTATCAATAATAAGTAAACAATGAAATATCAACAACGAAAAAAAGCGTTAGTTTTATTAGCTGATGGAACCATTTTTTATGGAAAATCTGTCGGAATTGAAGGAACTGTAACTGGTGAAATCTGTTTTAATACTGGAATGACAGGATATCAAGAGATATTTACAGATCCGTCATATTTTGGCCAAATTATGGTTACTACCAATGCTCACATTGGAAATTATGGAGTAAACGCCTCAGAAGTAGAATCTGATGGTATAAAAATTTCTGGTTTAATTGTAAGAAATTTTAGTTTTGAACATTCGAGGGTAGACTCTGACGGTAATTTAAAAGATTGGTTTGTAGAGCATAAATTGGTAGCTATTTCAGATGTTGATACTAGAGCTCTTGTATCCTATATTAGAGATCATGGAGCAATGAATGCAATAATCTCTACTGAGACTGATAATATAGATATTTTAAAAGCCCAGTTATCTCAAGTTCCCTCAATGGAAGGTTTAGAGTTGGCGTCTAAAGTCTCTACTAAAGAACCTTATTTTGTTGGTGATGAAAAAGCCGAGTTTAAAATTGCGGCTTTAGATATTGGGATCAAAAAAAATATTTTAAGACACTTTATAAAAAGAGGTGTCTATGTAAAAGTTTACCCTTATGACGCATCTTTCGAAGAGATGTATTCATGGAATCCTGATGGCTACTTTATATCAAACGGTCCTGGAGATCCAGAGCCATTGATAAACGCAAAAGAGTTAGCTAAAGAGATTATTCAAAGAGATTTGCCTTTGTTTGGTATTTGTTTAGGCCACCAAGTTATCGCATTAGCAAACGGAATCTCTACCTATAAAATGCACAATGGCCATAGAGGTATAAACCATCCAGTAAAAAACCTACTTACGGGTAAAGGTGAAATTACTTCTCAAAATCATGGTTTTGCTATCAACAGAGAAGAGACAGAGTCACATTCAGATATAGAAATAACTCACGTTCATTTAAATGATCAAACAGTTGCAGGTATTCGATTAAAAAACAAAAATTGTTTTTCTGTTCAGTACCATCCAGAAGCAAGTCCTGGGCCACATGATGCAGAATACCTATTCGATCAATTCATGGAATACATGAAAAAATAAACATATATTAATTTTATTATCATATTCATAATCATAATTTATTTTTTTTATTAATTATTATTAATAAAAAACAATTTTTTGTTATTTATGCTTGCAGTTTTGATAATATGTGTTACTTTTACAGAGGTGATGTTTAACATCACTTTCTTTTTCATAGCAATTTTTCCCACTCTTAGGAGTGGGTTTTTTTTGTGCTACCTATAGCAATTAATTTCATTTCTTAGATGAAATCGTTTTCGTAATAATTTAATGTTATTATAAATAAAACCAGTCCATATTATGTAATTTAGCTGTTTATACAAATTTAAAAATTTTAGTACTATGAGTATTATTATCAATGTTCACGCGAGGCAAATTTTTGATTCTAGAGGAAATCCAACTATAGAAGTTGATGTTACAACAGAAAATGGAGTTTTAGGTAGAGCAGCAGTTCCTTCTGGTGCTTCTACCGGAGAACATGAAGCAGTAGAGTTAAGAGACGGAGGTAAAGATTATATGGGTAAAGGTGTTTTAAACGCTATAGATAATGTGAATACATTAATTGCCCAAGAATTACTTGGATTTTCTGTTTTTGAGCAAAATAAAATAGATCAGATGATGATTGATTTAGACGGTACACCTAATAAATCAAAGCTAGGAGCAAATGCTATTTTAGGAGTTTCTTTAGCTGCCGCAAAAGCTGCTGCAAATGAGTTAGGAATGCCATTGTATAGATATATTGGTGGTGTTTCTGCCAATTCACTACCAGTTCCAATGATGAATATTATCAATGGAGGATCTCATTCAGATGCACCAATAGCATTTCAAGAGTTTATGGTGATGCCAGTAAAAGCAGCTAATTTTTCTCAGGCAATGCAAATGGGATCTGAAATTTTTCATAATTTAAAAAAAGTATTGCATGATAGAAATTTATCAACTGCTGTAGGTGATGAAGGAGGTTTTGCTCCAACACTAGAAGGTACTGAAGATGCATTAGATACGATAGCCTTGGCCGTAAAAAACGCTGGATATACATTAGGTGATGAAATTATGATAGCATTAGATTGTGCAGCTGCAGAATTTTATGTTGATGGTAACTATGACTATTCAAAGTTTGAGGGGGCAACAGGAAAAATAAGATCAAGTCAAGAACAAGTAGATTATTTAGCTGAGTTAGCTGCTAACTATCCTATTATCTCAATTGAAGATGGGATGGATGAAAATGACTGGGAAGGTTGGAAATATCTGACTGAGAAGATAGGTCATAAAGTTCAGTTAGTAGGAGATGACTTATTTGTCACAAACGTGAAGCGTTTGTCTCGAGGAATTGAAAACGGAATAGCAAATTCTATTTTAATTAAGGTAAATCAAATAGGAACATTAACTGAAACAATAGATGCTGTTCATATGGCAAAAAATGCAGGGTATACCTCTGTGATGAGTCATCGCTCAGGAGAAACTGAAGACACAACAATTGCAGATTTAGCTGTAGCATTAAATTGCGGACAAATAAAGACTGGATCAGCATCGCGTTCAGATCGTATGGCTAAATACAATCAATTATTAAGAATAGAAGAAGAATTAGGGAATATTGCCTATTTTCCTCAAGAAAAAGCATTTAACATATAAACAATTATACAAACATCTAATTAAAACCTCATTATGTATATTTTGAGGTTTTTTTATGATCTTATAATTAGAGAACCTTATTATTTCATATTCAAAAACTATCCTAGCTTTTTTTAAAAATCCTTTAAAATGGCTATATTTGTAGGACTTCTTAATAAATAAAAATATACAGATAATGATAGATAAGGCGAAATTGCAGATTGGGGAAGATTCATATGAATTTCCATTAATAGTAGGTACTGAAAATGAAGTCGCTATAGATATTAAAACTCTAAGAGGAGTTACTGATGGAGTTATTACTATAGATGCAGGTTATAAAAACACAGGAGCCTGCCAAAGTGCTATCACTTTTTTAGATGGAGAAAAAGGAATTTTGCGCTACCGAGGTTATTCAATTGAAGAGTTAGCTGAAAAAGCAGATTTCTTAGAAGTAGCTTTTCTTCTCATATTTGGAGAACTTCCTTCCAAAGAAGAACTCCAAAAATTTCATGAAGACATTAAAGAAAATTCAATCGTAGATGATGATGTTAGAAAAATATTAGATGCATTTCCAAAATCAGCTCATCCCATGGGTGTTCTATCGTCTCTTACTAGCGCTCTTACCGCTTTTAACCCCTCTAATGATAAAATAAATAACATCGATTATGAACGAACTAAGAAAGCTTTATACGATAATATTGTCAAGGTACTAGGAAAAATCCCTGTATTGGTGTCATGGACTTACAGAAAGAAGCTTGGTTTACCTCTTGAGTATGGAGACAATTCCTTGGGTTATGTTGAAAATATTTTAAAAATGATGTTTAAGAAACCAAATGAGGATTATGTTCCTAATCAAGTTATTATTACAGCCTTAAATAAACTCCTCATTTTACATGCAGACCACGAGCAGAATTGTTCAACATCTACGGTTCGTATAGTTGGTTCATCTCATGCAGGTTTATTTGCTTCCATTTCATCTGGTATTTCTGCTTTGTGGGGTCCATTGCATGGAGGTGCAAATCAAGCTGTACTCGAAATGTTAGAAGCTATTAGAGAAGATGGTGGAGATACAAAAAAATATATGGCAAAGGCCAAAGATAAAAATGACCCATTTAGACTCATGGGTTTTGGTCACAGAGTGTATAAGAATTTTGATCCAAGAGCTAAAATTATTAAAGTGGCAGCTTATGAGGTATTAAATGATTTGGGAATTGATGATCCTATTTTAGAAATTGCAAAATCTCTAGAAAAAGAAGCCCTATCTGATGCTTATTTTGTTGATCGTAAATTGTATCCAAATGTAGATTTTTACTCCGGTATAATTTATAGAGCTATGGGAATTCCTGTAGATACTTTTACCGTTATGTTCGCACTTGGCCGAATTCCTGGATGGATTGGCCATTGGCGCGAAATGCGTTTAAGAAAAGAACCTATTGGACGTCCGCGTCAAATTTATATTGGTGAAACTTACAGAGTATTTAAAAGTATCTCTCAAAGATAGATTCCGAAATCATTTTAGCCACATAAACTAAATATATCTAGTTCACTTGTTTTTTAGTTTCTTATTTTTAGATTTTAATATCTTTAATACTATCGTATGTTATACTTAAATATTCAAAACGAAACATCTCGATTAAGAACTGTTGTTTTGGGAACGGCATTTCATAATGGCCCTATACCAACTATAGAAGAGTGTTACGATCCAAAAAGTAAAATACATGTCATAGCAGGTACATACCCTAAAGAACAAGATATGATCTTTGAAATGCAATCAGTTGCAAGGGTTTTTGATAAATATGGTATAAAAGTGTTTCGACCAAAAGTTATAGAAAATTACAATCAAATATTTTCAAGAGATATTGGTTTTGTGATAGAAGACAAATTCATTACAGCTAATATACTTCCAGACAGAGATCAAGAAATTTCAGCAATAGATCATGTTTTAGATCAAATACCAAAAGAAAATAGAATTTTACTACCAGAAGATTGTCATGTTGAAGGCGGAGATGTAATGCCATGGAATAATTATATTTTTATAGGCACTTATTCAGGGAAGGATTATCCAGAGTATATTACTGCCAGAACAAACGTTAATGCTGTTGAGGCAATACAAGAGTTATTTCCAACTAAAACTGTAAAATCATTTGAATTAAGAAAATCTAATGATAATGCAAAAGAAAATGCATTGCATCTAGATTGTTGTTTTCAACCCATAGGAAAAGACAAAGCAATTCTTCATAAAAATGGATTTTTAGTTGAAAAAGAATTCAACTGGTTGGTAGATTTTTTTGGTAAACAGAATGTTTTTGAAATATCTAAGGATGAAATGTATCAGATGAATAGCAACGTTTTTTCTATTTCTGAAAATATTATAGTTTCAGAACAGAATTTTACAAGGTTAAATTCGTGGCTCGTAGAAAAGGGTTTTACAGTAGAAAAAGTACCTTATTCAGAAATTGCCAAACAAGAAGGCTTATTACGTTGTACTACATTACCTTTAGTAAGAGATTAAATTAAATACTATTATCTATGAATCATTCATTTATTGTAAGAAGTGCATTTTTTATTTTTTTATTGAATTCGGCTATCATATTTTCTCAAAAAATATCAACAGCTGAACTTAAAGTTATACAAACTATAGAAACCAATAACGAAGAAGCTATTAATTTTTTAGAAAAAATTGTCAATATTAATAGCGGTACCATGAATCATAAAGGTGTAAAACAGGTTGGAATGGTTTTTAGAGACGCTTTTGATGAAATTGATTTTCAAACGAATTGGATAGATCTATCTGAAGTGAATAGATCTGGGCATTTGTTTGCAGAAACAAAAAAAAGCCAAAATACTACAGGGAAAAAATTATTACTCATTGGGCACTTAGATACTGTTTTTGAGGAAGATAGTCCATTTCAAGAGTTTGAAAAAATAAACGATAGCATTGCAATAGCACCAGGAGGAAATGACATGAAAGGTGGAAACGTAGTTATATTATATGCCTTAAAAGCACTTGTTGAAAACAACCTATTAAACAATTCTCAAATAATTGTTGTATTTACTGGAGACGAAGAATCTACAGGGAAACCACTATCTATTAGTAGAAAAGATTTAATTAATGCCGCAAAAAGAAGTGATGTAGCTTTGGGTTTTGAAACTTCTACAGGGTTTGACAACGCTTCAATAGCCAGAAGAGGGGCTTCTGGATGGCAAGTTGAAGTTACAGGGAAACGGGCACACTCCTCAGGAATTTTTAATGAAAAAGTTGGGGCAGGAGCAATTTTTGAACTTTCCAGAATTTTAAACGAATTTTATAACAAGGTAAAAGGAGAAAAATATCTAACATTTAACCCAGGTGTTATTATAGGGGGAACTCAAGTTAGTTTAGAAGCTTCTCTGAGCAAAGGAAATGCATTTGGTAAAAGTAATGTAGTGTCTCAAAAAGCAATTGTAAAAGGAGGCCTACGATTTATTTCAGAAAAACAAAAAGAAAATGCACGTACTAAAATGCGCGAGGTTGTTTCTAATAATTTACCTCAAACTTCAGCGGTCATTACCTTCACAGATAGTTATCCTGCAATGTTTCCAACAGAGGGGAATAAAAATTTGTTAGATAAATTAAATCAGGTTAGTTTAGATTTAAATCAATCTGGAGTTAATGCTTATGATCCTTCAAAACGAGGAGCAGCAGATGTTTCTTTTGTTGCTGAGTATTTAGATTGTTTAGATGGTCTAGGTGTTATGGGTACTGGAGCACACACACCGAATGAAACCGTAAACTTGAAAACTATTGAAGCTTTAACTAAAAGAACAGCCATTCTCATTTATAGACTTATAAATGAATAAATATTATAAAAAAAGTCCATCATTATTTGATGGACTTTTTATTATGTATTAAAAAATAGCTATCTACGGTAAAATTACTTTATTAATTGCGTGGATAACTCCATTATCTGCTTGTACGTTTGTAGCAATAATATCGATTATCCTTCCATTACTGTCAGTTAAAGTAGCTCCACCAGTTACATTGGCAGTTATATCTCCACCCAATGTGGTAACAGTCATGTTATCAGTTAAATCAGTATCAAATACATTTGCTCCTGCCACAACATGATTTTTAAGCACTGCGTCTAATGTTGGCTCATCAATATCAGCTAATCCTGCAATACCTAACTCACTTAGTAGTGACCCAAACGCATCATTTGTTGGTGCAAATACTGTAAAAGGTGCTGGAGAAGTTCCTGTTGCTGTAGATAATACACCCACAAAATCAGTTGTTAGATCATCTCTTGTTAATGCAGCAACTAAGGTTGAAAAAGTTGGATCGGCTACAGCAAAAGTAACAACACTTGGCAATCCAATGACAGCGTCTACAATGTGTATAATTCCATTGTCAGCTAATATATCTGCCATACTAACTGATGAAACACCATTAAATCTAACTCCGTTAGAAATATCTATATATAAAGACATTTCAGTGTCTGAAGCAGAGCTCGTAGCTAAAGTATTTGCATAGCCTGTTGATAAGTCAGTTGACGCAATAGAGCCACTAACAACATGATTTAGTAAAATATTGGTTAAAATTTCTACTGGAACATCATCTAAACTACTAAATCCATTGCTAGTTAAAAATGCTGCAAAGGCATCATTTGTAGGAGCTAGAACAGTAAAAGGTCCATCACCTGCAAGTGTTGTAACTAAATTAGCCTTTTGTAAAGCTGCCACTAAACTTGTGAGATCATCAGAAGCAACTGCTATATCAACAATGGTGTTTGTTTCTGGAATAATTACAACGTCAGTGTCATCGTCTTTACAAGATTGAAATAATAATAAAGCAATAATTAAAGTGGGAATAATTTTTTTTAATGTTTTCATAAAGTTTATTTAAATTTATTTTGTTTGACAAATTTATCAATTTGTTAAACAGTTTTAAGAATTGTAAGTGTTAAATAATATTTAAAATACTGTAATACAATTATTTAACTTTTATTTATGAATTTCTAGTATTTAATAAATAAGTTTTTTTTGTACGTGTGCATTATTTTTTTGAATAAAAAAGTATAGTTTTGTTGTATCAATAAAGTTAAATGAAACAAACTACAAATAGCATACTAATGATTCGTCCTATTAATTTTAGGATGAACGAGCAAACAGCCGTTAATAACTATTATCAAAGAGTATTAGATGACCTTTTACCAGCTACTGTAAATGTTAATGCTCAAAAAGAGTTCGATAATTATGTAGAAAAGTTGAAGTCACATGGAATTCATGTAATCGTTATCTCTGATATAGGAGGATCTGACACTCCAGATTCTATCTATCCAAATAACTGGATTTCTTTTCATGAAAACGGTACGGTAGGCTTATATCCAATGTTTGCAGAGAACAGACGCTTTGAAAGAAGAGATGATATCCTAGATCAACTAGAAGAAAAGGGTTTCATTATTAAAAATACTATTGATTATTCTGCTGCAGAACAAGACGATGTTTTCTTAGAAGGAACAGGGAGTTTATTATTAGATAGAGTTAATAGAAAGGCATATTGTGCTTTGTCGCCAAGAGCTGATGAAGATTTATTTATTGAATTTTGTGAAGACTTTGAATACACACCTGTAGTTTTTAATGCAAATCAAACAGTAGATAACAAAAGAGAACCAATTTACCACACTAATGTAATGATGTGTTTGGCAGAAACGTTTGCTGTTATTTGTTTGGCTAGTATAGATGATAAAAAAGAGCAAAAGAATGTGTTAAAACATTTGAAAGAAGATGGTAAAAAAGTTATCGAAATATCTGAAGAACAAGTAACTAAATTTGCTGGAAATATGTTACAAGTTCGTGGAGCAAATGACGAGTTATTTTTAGTGATGAGTGATGCTGCACATGATTCATTAAATCAATCACAATTAGCACAAATAGGAAATCATTGTAAAATTATAACCAGTTCTTTAGATACTATTGAAGCCTGTGGAGGAGGAAGTGCTCGATGTATGATGGCTGAGGTTTTTTTACCTAGAGGCTAGGCTATAGCTTTGTAAATAATTATTGTTCAATCAAACTAAATTCTTGACTAATTGAATTAAGGCTAAAAATAAAAAACAGTAAATAGGAGATTTTTAATCATATTTAGTTTAAAATTTCTTCAATAACTTTACCTGAATTTCCATTCGGAAATTCTACTTCTAATAGTGTTGCTAAAGTAGGAGCAATATCTCTCACAAAGTAGCTTTTATGAGATAAGCCTTTTTTAATTCCTGCACCATAAAAAATGACAGGTACATGTGTATCATAGCTGTATGCAGAACCATGGGTCGTTCCTGTTTTCCCTCTTGAGATTGTTCCTGGTGTTGGAATTAATAGTATGTCTCCAGAAATTTTTTGATTATAACTATTTTGTATCTTTTCTAAAACTCCTGATGTAAATTGCGTTGTTTGGAGTGTTTTAGCGGTAACAGTTTTATAAATTCCGTCAAATAATAAAGCTTCTTCAGCAAAAATATTTGCAACTTCTACTAGATTCAATTGTAACTGTTTGATTTTTTCTTTGTCCAAGAAAATTTGATAGTTAGATACATTTTCAATCAAATATTCGCTCCCAAAATGAGACTTAGATACTTCAGTTAAATATTCTGTAAATTCTTTATCTCTAAAATAAGGAGCTGGGATATTTAAAGATTGAAGATATGCTGGCACTTGAGATGCTCCGTGATCTGCAGTTAGAAAGATAGTATATTTCCCAATACCAACTTCAGTATCTAAAAACTGTAATAAATCTGCTATGTTTTGATCAAACCTTAAATATGTGTCTTCAATTTCTATGGCATCTGTTCCGTATTGGTGTCCCACGTAATCTGTGCTAGAAAAACTAATAGCTAGAAAATCTATAGCATCACTTTTCCCTAAATGTTCTCCTATAATAGCCGATTTTACAAAATCTAAAGTTAAATCGTTCCCAAATGGAGTTCCTTTAATTATATCATAATTTCCGTTTTTTTCTCTAAGTATAGGAAGATTGTGAGGGAAAGTAGGAGAAGTTTCGCCTATAAAAGTTCCTTCATAAGGATTATTATCAATTAAACTTTGTGTGTAACTGTCTATAGGATACAATGTTTTCCATGGCTTGGATAAATAGTCGTCTACTTTATTATTTGAATTAAAATCTTTAACCCAAGTAGGAAGTTCATCCATATAGTAAGAACTGGTAATCCATTTATTCTCATCTTTCCCCTCATACCAGTAAGCACCTGTGGCTGTGTGTCCAGCAGGCAATATTGAAGATCTATCTTTTATAGCAATTCCTATTGATTTCCCTCTCATATTTTGTCCCAAGCGTACTTGATCTGTAATGGTAGTTGTAACCATCCTTTTGGGTGATTTTTCACCAGAATTACTATTGGTGCCAACAGAACTATAGGTAGTATCGTCTACGCAATAAATAGATTTCTTCAAATACTTATCATACCAGTTATTTCCAATAACACCATGCTGGTTTGGACTTGTTCCAGTATATGCAGATGCATGTCCTACAGCAGTATAGGTTCCTATGTAGTTAAAGTGAGCATTGGTTAATGAATACCCTTCATTTAAAAGTTTTTTAAATCCATAGTCACCATATCTATTGACATATTTTGTTAAATAATCATATCGCATTTGATCCACGACAATTCCAACAACTAAGGATGGTTTTATATTATTTTTTGTGCTTTTTTTACAACTATAAAGTGTTGAACCAATACAAAAAAGTAACAATAAGTATTTTTTCATGAAATATGATTTAATATCCATGTCAAAAGTAATTATTTTTAGTTTCATCCTTGTTATTATTCGTAAGGTTAACGATATTTTAATACTTTAGCATAAAGAAAAAAAAGGATGACTTACCTTAAACATATCGGTAAATATTTTATGATGCTTGCTCAGGTTTTTAAAAGACCACAAAAAGGAAGGGTTTTTAAAGAAGCTCTCTTTAAGGAATTTGATGAATTAGGACTAAAGTCTTTAGGCATTGTTGTTTTTATTTCTTTCTTTATAGGAGGAGTTATTGCTCTTCAAACCGCTTTAAACATAGATAGTCCCTTCATACCGAAAAATTTAATTGGTTTTGCAACTAAACGATCTGTAATTTTAGAATTTGCTCCAACATTTTGCTCTATTATTTTAGCTGGAAAAGTAGGATCTTATATTACATCAAGTATTGGAACGATGAGAGTAACCGAACAAATAGATGCTCTAGAGGTAATGGGAATCAATTCTCTAAATTATTTGGTACTTCCTAAGGTATTAGCAACAATTTTCTTTTATCCATTTTTAATTGTATTAGCGATGTTTCTTGGAATTTTTGGTGGTTGGGTAGTTGGTTTTACGTCAACAATGTTTTCTGAAATTGACTATATGGAAGGAATACAATTAGATTTCAATCCTTTTTTAGTGAAATATGCACTGATAAAAACATTGGTTTTTGCTTTTTTTATTGCTACAATTCCTTCTTACCACGGTTATTATGTTAATGGAGGTTCTTTAGCAGTAGGTAAAGCGAGTACACAGGCAGTAGTTTGGACTATTATTTTGATTGTTATTGCAAATTATCTCTTAACTCAAATGCTACTAACCTAATGATTGTTGTAAATAAATTACATAAAGGTTTTAATGATGTTCAGGTTTTAAATGGGATTTCAACTACTTTTGAACCAGGAAAAACAAGTTTAATCATAGGACAAAGCGGTTCTGGAAAGACGGTTTTCCTTAAGTCTCTAATTGGTTTACATACACCAGAAAGTGGAACTATTTCTTTTGACGGGCGAATAAACACAAAGTTTACAACAGATGAAAAAAGACAATGGCGTAAAGAAATTGGAATGGTTTTTCAAGGAAGCGCTTTGTTTGATTCTCAGACTGTAGAGGATAATATAATGTTTCCTTTAAAGATGTTTAAGAAACAATCTGAAGAAGAAATGATAGAACGCGTAAATTTTGTTTTAGAACGAGTAAATCTAGAAAATTCAAATCATAAATTTCCTGCTGAGCTTTCTGGAGGAATGCAAAAAAGAGTTGCCATTGCAAGGGCCATTGTAATGAATCCAAAATACCTATTTTGCGACGAACCTAATTCGGGCTTAGATCCAAATACTGCTATCTTAATTGACAATTTAATTCAAGAAATTACTGATGAATATAAAATAACAACAGTAATAAACACCCATGACATGAACTCTGTGATGGAAATTGGAGAGAAAATAATCTTTTTAAAAGATGGTAAAAAAGCATGGGAAGGAAGCAATCAAGAGATCTTTAAAACTGATAATGAAGCTGTTGTGAAATTTGTTTATAGCTCTGAATTATTTAAAAAAGTACGACTTGCTTATTTAAATGAAACTAAATAAAAATTTAGTTTGAAAATTGATATTTTGCTTTTATATTTGCAGCCGCTAAGGAATAGATGACCTGGTAGCTCAGTTGGTAGAGCATCTCCCTTTTAAGGAGAGGGTCCTGGGTTCGAGCCCCAGCCCGGTCACAAAACTAAAAACTCTGAACGAAAGTTTAGAGTTTTTTTTTGCATAAATTTAAAGTTATATACCTTACTCAAGGGTATAGATTTCGTTGTTGGAACTTCAACTCTATTGTTATTATATTTAAATAAAATACACAAGTTTGAATCTAAAAGTTAATTATTGAAATTAGACAGTTTTTTTTCTTTTTTGTATATTCACTATATAATTTATTACTATGGAAGAAAACTCAGTAAAAGATAAATTTACAGAACAATCTAAACAAGATATTAAGAAAGATGCTAAAGGTTTGTTTGAAAGTATTAAAAAATTTCTTTTAGAGTTACTTGATTTTAGAGAAGATACAGATCATGTTGCTACTATTGAAGCTATAAAAGTAGATATTCCTTTTAAAGGTGCTACAGCCTGGATTTTAATTTTTGCTGTATTTGTAGCCTCCATAGGATTAAATGCAAACTCAACTGCAGTAGTTATTGGAGCTATGCTTATTTCTCCACTGATGGGACCTATTTTAGGAATAGGAATGTCTATTGCTATAAATGATATTGATACCCTTAGGAAATCACTCTCCAATTTGGCGACAATGATTATTTTAAGTTTACTTACTGCTTTTTTATTTTTTTATATATTTCCATTAAGTGAAGATAATTCTGAATTATTAGGGAGAGTTCGTCCTGACATTCGTGATGTTTTAATTGCTTTCTTTGGCGGTTTAGCTTTAATGGTAGCTAGAACTAAAAAAGGGACCGTCGCTTCTGTAATTTTTGGTGTTGCAATTGCTACAGCTTTAATGCCTCCTCTTTGTACAGCAGGTTATGGTTTAGCTGTAGGTAAATGGAGTTATTTCTTTGGAGCTATGTATTTGTTCTTAATCAATACAATTTTTATCGCTTTAGCTACATTTTTAGTTCTTAAGTTACTGAAGTTTCGAATGATTAGATACGCTAATTCTGCAAAACGAAAAAGGATAGCTCAACTAGCTTCTTTATTAGCTATAGTAGTAATGATTCCCGCTTTATATACTTTTATTAAAGTATATAAAGAAAATAAAGTAAATACTCAGCTCTCTCTATTTATTAAGTATGAAATTAAGTCAAACAGATTATATCAATTAATGGATGATGAGTATAATGAAAAAGAAAAAAAACTGAGTTTGAATTTTTTTAATGAAGTTACTCAAGCTGAAAAAAATTCTTTACAGAATAGTTTATCAACAGATCCAAGATATGTTGATTGTAATGATATTATAATAGATATAATAGGAAGTGACACAAAAAGTTTTGACTTAATAACTACTGCCTACAAAGATAAGAGTGAAGAATTAAAGGAAAGTAAAAACATTATTGATGGTTTACATAAGCAAATTGAAGATTTAGAAGTAATAATTTCTTCTCTGAATAATAGGATAGAGCAGGATGCACTTAATGAAAATGAAAAAGCAATCGCTTTTAGTAGAATATCTAAAGATGCTAAGATTCGTTATAATGAAATTCTAGCAATAGGTTTTGCTAAGATATTGAGATCAAAAGATTTTATAAAAGTAGATACTATACCCCTTGTAACCATAAAGTGGGGTTTTAATATTAATGACAGTATCATTTCTTTAAAAGAATTAGAATTAAGGTCCTGGTTACAAGCCGAAATGAAATTAGATACATTATTTATAGATAGAGAAAAGTAGGGTATGTATTGTTTGAAGCCAGAATAAAAAGAGGTGCTAATTCATGATACTTTTTTTATTGCGTTATTTTTTATTTTATGTAAGAATTACTTCCGCATTTTGATTGAAAAGATAGACACGATTCGTCTCTAGTTGAATACACTCAAACCGTGTTCTTCTTTTGTTGCCTTTTCTGTATAACTTATCTCTAAAAATAAAAGTACTATTAACAGGAAGTTCAAATATAAAACTCTTTCCAATTTCTGCTATATTTTCTCTCAAAGCCAATGATAATTTCACATCACTATCTGAACTTGCTTTTGGGTTTTTTAAATATTGAGCCAGCGGTCCTAACATATCACTTGGGTAGATAGTTGATTGTAAAAAAGGCAACATTAAATGTTGAAACTGTTGTTTCCATTCTTTTCCATGAGGCTGAACCCTGCCATACTTTTTAAAAGTTATATGATGCGCAATTTCATGAACTAACGTTAATAAAAACTGATAGGAATTTAAACTATTATTAATTGTAATTTGAAATTTCCCGTTGGGGAGTTTTCTAAAGTCACCATGTTTCGTCTGTCGTTGATTTACAATCTTTAGATTGATATCATGAAGCTCCATAAGTGATTGTACTAAATTAATAGCATTTTCTGGAATGTGTTTTTGAAAATTAGGTGTCACCGTTTTCTAAATCAATATGTGATAGATTTTCTACTATGTTAAGGCGTTGTATTAGATACTTGTAAGACTTTACCATTATAGAATTTGTTGGCAGTAGTTGCAAAATTATAAATATAATCTGCCATTTCATCTGCTTGTAAAGATGCTTGATACTCTGGAAAAGCTTCTGCTAACATTTCTGTTTGGACAGCTCCTAAAGCTAATACATTAAAAGCAATTTCTTGTTCTTTATATTCTTCAGCAAGTAACTCTGATAGCGTAATTACAGCACCTTTTGCGGAGCTATATGCTGCTAATCCTGGGAATTTTAGACTTCCTTGAATTCCTCCCATGCTACTAATTGTAACTACATGACTCCCTTTTTTTAAAAATGGAATACATATTTGTGTCAATTCAGCAACACCAAAAACATTCACATCATATACCCTTAAAAAATCTTCTTTTGTTAAATTTTCAAAAGGTTTGTTAATTAAAAACCCAGCATTATGAATTAAAATATCTACCTCTTGCCAGTTTTCATGAATATAGTTGGATGCTTTTTGTAAATCATTTTGATTACAAACATCTACTGCTAGGGTGGTGATATTTTTTAGTTGTAAATCGTCTAAAGGCTTCTGATTTCTAGAAAGAGCCAATACTTGAAAATTATTTTTGGCAAATTGTTGTGCTAATTCAAAACCAATTCCTCTGCTAGTACCTGTTATGATTACTTTTTTCATTTTTATGATTGTGTTTCTACATTAGTAATTCCTTCTTATAAATTTTCCGTAAAAGTTATCTTCTAGTTAATCTAAAAATCAATGTGCTGATAGGCACCAGTATCTGGATTTATAGTTCTACTAACTCCTAAGATATCCAAAGGAACAAGGTTTGCTCCGATAGAATTTCCAAAATTAATAGCTTGGCTTTCTTGTCCAATTATATAATCATTGTCAGATGCATTTCTAAAATGTGAAACCCCATTTAATAGAATGTTATCATACAAACTAGTATTATTAAAATCTACTTCAGGAATTCCTTCAAGTAAGTTATTGACATCAGTAAACTTTATCAAAGAGTTTGTAACCTTAAAATTGAAAAGACTCCCATCAACTCTGTCTGGAAGAAATTCAATATTATTATTTCCATCAATAATACAATTGGTAAAATTAGCAGCTATTAAATCTCTAGTTTCTGTAATTTCTTGACCAGTAGTGTTGTTATAGGTAAAATAATTATTTACATAAACAGCTTGCAAAGATCGAATTCCATTATTCCAGTAATTTGCAAAAGTACTATGTGTGAAATTATATGAACCACCAATAACACAAGCTAAAGATGCTTCTCCAGCATTCCCAATAACTAAGTTTTCTCCAATGATACTGGTTTCTCTAGCTAAAACACCAAAGTTCGAATGATTAAATATTTCTGTATTTTTTATTGTTAGTGTTGGGGCAGAGGTTGAAGCAATAGAGTCTACGAGAATTCCAATAATTCCATTTTTTATTTGAGCATAATTAATTTCGTTTTCTATACTTCCGGCTCTTAGCCAGATGGTTCCCCATTGTCCGGGTATGGTGCCAAATGAATTTTCTAATCTATCTCCCTCAAAAACAACTTTTTCATTTAGCGTTCCATTTACTTTTATGCTAGCGTCTTTGTCAATAATTAAACCAGAATTGTCATGAAAATAAATCTTCGCACCAGGTGTAATTGTTAATACTTTATTGGACGGAACGGCCGCATAACCATAAATAACAGTTGGTTTTATATTTGTAAAAGTAAGTTCATCATTTGTTAAAAAGCGTCCCCTAATAGTTGTTGGTTGGCCATTTAATGCCAACGAATCAATCTTTAAGGTCAGAGGGTCTCTTCCAGGATAGATAAAGTTAGCATCTTGCACTAAAGTTACAAGATCTACATCTTGTCGGTTCATTCCTGTATCAAATAAAATTCTATCGGTGTACAAAGGATTTGAAACTGATGCAATATTAACAGTCGTTTCAATAAAAATAAAAATGCTGTCTTTAGAAAGAATATCAATATTTTCAAAATCTTTACCAGGTATTCCATCAACATTTAATCGATAATTAGAATCCAGACCTCTTTCTAGAGAAATAGCAGGAATGGTAATGTCATCATTTCCTCTGTTATAAACTTTAAGATTGTAAGTAGCAGATCCAATATTAGTAAATATTGTATCTAAAAAGACAGTGTCTTTAGAGAATTCTAACAGACCGAAGCTAGGTATTGTGCTAAAGTTTTTACGACAAGATGAAATAGATAGCATTAGAAGTAAACAAAGTAGTGTAAATACGTGTGATATTATATTTTTTTTTGTCAACTTGAGTGATTTTTTTTTAAATTTATGTTGAGTATTTTCAACCCTAGTCACTGTTGAAACTTCGAACTCAATTTAGGTTTTTATAAAAGTATAACTTTAATATGAGTTAATTATTGTTTTTTGATAAGTTCTATTTCGAAGAGTTTTTTCCAGTTTTTCCCCGTCACAAACAATCGATTATTTTCTTTATCAAAGGCAATTCCATTTAGTACGTCATTATCTTTAACTAGTTTTTGTGTTTTCTCCATTTCTTTAACCAAGTCAGTTAAATTTACAATTCCTTCAACAATTCCATTGTTTGGATTGATAATCGCTATTAAAGGTTTTTGCCAATAATTCGCGTAAATTTTCCCATCAACAAACTCTAATTCATTTAGTTTTGGTATGCTTTGTTTGTTGGTGTAGGCCTCAATATATCTTTTTTCTTGTTGTGTTAAGGGATCTAAAAACCAAATTTTACTAGTTCCATCAGATTTAATTAATTCAGTATTAGAATGTGTTAAACCCCAGCCTTGTTTGCTTTTATTATAAGGAAACTCACTCTCAAGTTCAAATGTTTCTAGATTATAGACAAAACCTTTGTTTGCTTTCCAAGTCAAGAAAAATATTTTATCATCAACAATAGTCATTCCTTCACCAAAATATCTTTTGTCAAGGTTAATTTTCTGCACTACTTTTCCTGTTTCTAGTTCAACCTTTCTTAACGAAGATTTTCCATTTTGACCTGTAGTTTCGTATAAGAAACCATTATAATATTCTAATCCTTGCGTGAAGGCATTTCCATCATGTGGATAGGTGTTTAGAATTTTAAAATCATAGGATGTAAAAGGAACATTAGAGAATACTTCTACAGAATTATTAACTCTTTTGCTTTTCTGATCGCCATAAATTACCATTGCAGAGATAATTTGCTTACCAGTTCCGTACTTTTTAGTGTCTAAGGTAAACGATAAATTTGTAGACGAAACTTCTTTTCCATTTACAAAAAATGTTACTTCTTCTATTGGATAGTTGTTTGCTTCCGATAAACTAATTTCTATTTTATCTTCAAGTACTGCTTTATTAGGAGCTTTGATTGAAAGGTTATATTGAGGTTCACAAGAAGATACAATAATGATAGTTAGTAATAAAACAGAAAATGTATGGATGGTTTTCATTCAAGTTATTTTTATACAAATAAAACAATTTATTTGTTTGTAAATTGAAAAATATGGTTAAATT
>CAZAIL010000023.1:0-22021 GCA_964485155.1 uncultured Flavobacterium sp. | reverse complement strand
ATGTATTTTTTCATAATTTTTTAAAGATAAAAAAAATATTGGCACGGTTCACACTGCTAAAAAAACATTTATTTTTAGAACTGGAGTAACTTTATTGGATGTTCAAAATAACTACTAATTAGTGGAGTTGATAAAAACGATGCGTAGTGTTCCTTTAACTAAAAGACTTCTTTCTTTTTCAATTATGAATATACTTGCAAAGTTGCTAAAATGTTAGCAAACAAATGAACTCTAACTATTTAGGTACATACCTTCTTTTAGCAGTTTTTAAAACGTCCACTCTATCAAATGACATTGTTTTTGTCTTAAAATTAGCATACAACTCCATCTGATCTGTGTAGTGTGGGCTTTCT
This sequence comes from uncultured Flavobacterium sp., assembly GCA_964485155.1. GTDB lineage: Bacteria > Bacteroidota > Bacteroidia > Flavobacteriales > Flavobacteriaceae > Polaribacter. The sequence goes on along the minus strand of CAZAIL010000023.1, from coordinate 21,668 downwards.
GGTCTTCGGCTATTTCCAAACGAAATAACAGATTCATAGTATGTTTTAGTAGGTGTAAATCTTACCAAGCCAATATAAGATTCTCCGTGTGTAATTTTTATACGTCCATCTTTATAAGGCACACCACGCATTGCGGTGACCACATCAGGTAGACCAAAAATAGGTAGTTCTTTAGTTCCTCTTACCAGCTTTTGTAAATCTCCCAACTGAATTCGATCACTATTAAAATGCTTTTTTAGGTGCTCTTTTGCAACTTTCAAAGCCTTGTACAAGGCTTCATGAGTAAAAACACGATCTTCTCCTAATTGATCATAAAAAGGCCTTAGCTGATAATATAATGCAGCATACGCTCCAGCTCCGTATGAAGAAGGATTTGTAATTCTATTCCAATTTTGAATCGCTGTTAATAGCACACTCACTTCAGGATAATCTGTTGACTTCATATCAAACAAAGGGTTTAAATCCATGTAGTTATATTGTAAAGGTGTTGGCAATTGATGATCGTATTTAATGCGTTTAAAACGCTCATAATCTATATGGTTTTCTGCCTCTAACAACTCTAGCAGTCTTGTAGAACGATTGTTATCATAGGTTTCAAAATTCATTTCTTTTGCGAAATTTCCTTCTAATGGATTATCTGCCTCTCCAGAAGATTTAAAGGGGCTGTGATTGGCATTGTATACAAAACCAGAAGCTGGACTAATCACTTGTGGCAAATCTTTAATATCATAATAAGTATCCCATAATGTTTTGAGAGTATTTCCCGGAACAACATCGGTCCAATCATAGCCCTTTGCTCTTATAGGAATTTTACCATTAGAAATATAAAAAATAGTATCGTTTCTATCTGCATATCCAATATTATATCCTGGAAGTGCTTTCATCTCTAGGGCCTCATAAAATTCGGAAAAATTAGTAGCCTTATTCATTTTCCACCACTGCTCTATAGCAGTAATATTGGTGGTACTTGGAGTTCTAATTGAATAGAAACCTGTTTTGTTTTTTAACGTAGGTCCGTAAATACTTTTATAAAATTTCTTCTTAATTGGTATATTTATTCCAAGAAACTTTAAGGTAAGCTTTGCTTTAAATTTTTCTAATTTATATGGCTTTCCGTCTACCATATAAACATTTTTCTTGTTAGGATGCATCTCTAATGCATATACATCTGCCTTGTCTGGGTAATTAACGGTATGTGTCCATCCTAAAAATTCATTAGCACCTGTTAAGACACATGGGGTTCCAGGAAATGCAGCGCCAATAATATTGGTACCTTCTTCACTTACTAAGTGTGCTTCATACCAAGATGTAGGCCCCTCCAAAGGTTGGTGTGTATTAATAGCCAATAAGGTTTCATCTGAACCTGTTCTACTTCTGCTAATGGCAATTAAGTTAGATCCTTTGGTGTCTTCTTCAATTTCATAAGGCCAAGACAATGAATTATTAACTATACCACTTACTAGTTTACCTGCTTCATTAGAAATAAATAGTTGTAATTGTGTGTAGCGAAGTAATTTTTTAATAGTAAGTGGAAATAATTTTTTCTCTAGAATCTGCTCTGGATATTTTTTTGCATAAGCATTTAATCCTGCTGCAAAACCCTCTACAAGAGCTATAAATTTTATATCGAGAGTGTTATAATATTTATCAACCGTTTCTTCAGATTGAATTAATTGTGTTAAAAAATCAGCACCAGCACCTTTTAAACCAATGAGTTTACCCAGCAATCCGTTACCAGCTAAATAGCCTTCTTGAATAAGTTTAAAATGATCTTCTGCTTGCGCCCAAGCAAAGCCATAAGCTACCTCAGGATCTGTTGCTGCATATACATGAGGCACGCCATAATTATCTCTTATAATTTCTATATTATCTGGGTTAATTTGAGAATACCCTTTAAAACATATACTGATAGTAAAAAAAAGAAATATAATTTTTTTCATAGGATTGTTGAGTTAAAATAATGTCTAATTATAAAATGTAAACCATTTATTTTTATTTTATATTTTATAAATACTGATTTATATAATTAGATATTTTTGTAAAAGTATCTTCTAAATTTTGGCCAACCCAACCATGACCTTCTTCTTCGTAAAAAGTAAATTCGTGGGTAACCCCAAGGTTGGTAAGTTGAAAATCTAAATCAATTCCTTGTGAGCTTGGCACCAGCGGATCTTGGCCACCATAAAACAATAATGTTGGAGGGGAAGTGGCTGTAGCTGTATGATACGGGCTGGCAGATTCTAAAAAAGGAATTGAAGGGTTTCCAAACAATAGGTATATAGACTGATAAACTGGATTGGTACTGTTATAATAGGCTGGATCTGTAAAATTTGCTGGACCTACAATACTACACACCATTTTTACTTGATTATTGGTGTCATTGGCATAACTCCATAATAAAGATAAATGAGCGCCAGCACTTACACCAATAAAACCAATATCATCACTTACAATAAGTGATGGCTTGTTCGAAGTAATATAATTTACTACCTCAGATATATCATCTGTTTGCATTGGAACTGGTGGTGAGTTTGCTCCTGCTAAAGTATAATTCATATTAACTATTCCAAGAGACGGATGATTCTCTAAAATATAATCTTTAACACCATTCATTTCTTCTTTATCACCACCTACCCAGCTACCTCCATGAATCAAAAATAAAATCTTAGTATCTTCTGTTCTGTTCTCTGGAAGATAAATATCAAAAACCTGATTGTTATCTGAACCATAGGAAACATCTAAGGCTTCATAGGCTTCAATTACTTCAGGTACTAAATCAAATGCAACATCTGAATCGTCTTTTGAACAGCTTAAAAAAAAGATTCCAAACAGTACTATGTGAAAAATATTTTTTAAATTTTTCATAAATGATACTTAATGAGTTTTTTTATTGATTGGTTTTTTTGGCCCTGGGAAAAATTGATTGGTTTGTTCTTGATACTCCTTATAATTGGGTCTTTTTTGCAAGGTATAATACTCAGATGGAACAGCCCCTGTATAATAGACTAATGTTGTGTACATGATATAAGAAACATATAATAAAGCAATAAAAACAAAGCTCCATAATAGTATGTGATCATTGGTGTAAAATTTCAAAAAAGATGGAATAGAGGTCACAATAATAGCATTCCAAACCATCCATTCAGCAAAATAATTAGGATGACGAGTATACTTCCAAAAACCAACATTACAAACTTGTTTTTTTTTCTTTTCTAAAAACGATTTTTTTAAGAATTTTTGTTTTTGTATGTCTGAAATATGCTCCATTACAAACCAAATAGCCCAAAGCAATACACCAATAATTTCTGTAATTGAAATAAAAGTAGTTGTATTTTGTGCCATTAAAAAAGCAGGCAAAGCCAAAAAAGTGATATTGGCAAAACATTGAATCATAATTTCATATTGAAGAGAGATATCTAGGTTTTTATACCCAGCTTTATCCCATCGTTTTCGTTGGTATTTATACCTTGAGAGTTCTGTATCAAGGTGTCCTTTTTTTAATAAAACTATGGCGCCAATACCCATTCTTAAACCAGAAAATAAATACATGCTTGAAATCAATATAATTCTTGGTTGATATCCCTCTCCAAGTATCAAAACTAGAACACCTATTAAAACCAAACCCCACGGCCAAGCAATGTCTACATATGACATTCGCTTAGTGAGATATGCAGGAATACAGGTAATAAAAATAAATAAAGCCAATTGAAACAATCCATTGTAAAAAATCAATTCTTTAAAAATTTCTAAATTAGAAATGATAAAGAAAAAAATAATAAAGGGTAAGAATCCTTTAAAGCGAGTGTATAAATTTTTGTAAAAGTGTTTCATACTGAGTTTGTACTTTATCAATCAGAGAGCATACATCGTAAAAATAATACAATTTTTAATTTATCTCGTAAAAAACTACAAAAGATGGAATAACAACTACAGGCTATATTTTGGTTCGAATTACTTGCATGTAATCCTAAAAATCCTTCCGTGATTTTAAACTTTTTATAATGTTGAATTTAAAAAAACAACTTGAATAGAATATTAAAAACTACTTCACAGAGTTTGTAAATTAGGTAGAATAATATGCTTCTTAAGTGTCTTGATTACACAGCAACATTTCTCTTCGTCTTTGATAATCAGAAACAGTTTCAGAGACTTCGTGAACTAGACTTTTGGATTCTATGTAATTAATTAAGTCTGTTCCTAGTGGTGGTATTTCTTTAAGATTCAAATATTTGTGAGACCACAAAGTCATTTCACATATAACAGGATATAAATCTATTCCTTTGTTGGTTAAATAATAATATTTCGTCTTATTATTATCAGGTTTTTTGTGGAAAAAAATTAGATCAAGAGATTTTAATTTTTTTATTCTGTCTACTAAAATATTCGTAGCTATTCTTTCATCAGATTTTAAAAATTCACTGTAAGTATTTCGATCTAAAAATATATCTCTAATAATAAGTAGAGACCACTTATCCCCAATAATATCTAAAAGACTTGATATATGACAGGTTGATCTATAATTTACATTTTCTAACATTGTATTAATTGTTTAGGGGGTTGTAAACCCAAAAATATCAATAATTTATATGAAATTTACTAATTATTTGTTAAGAATTACACAACAAAAATTTCAATAAAAATTTTACTTAAATAAATATAAATTATAAACTTACTTTTTTTTTAGGACTCATTAATCAGAAGTATTTATGGGTTAGATTCTGATAAATAAACTATCATATATTAATTATAAAAATTGTAATTTTATAAATTAACAAAACTTCAAACCACATTCACTATATATGAAATTGAAAAGAGAGGTTGGTGTTTTAGGGCTCAGTGCTAACATTATTAATATCATTATCGGAGGGGGTATTTTTGTGCTTCCTGCCATAATTGCAGCCAGTCTTGGAGCGGCAAGTATTGCCGCCTATATATTTTGCGGTTTTGTTATAACTATGGTGATGGGTTGTTTTGCCGAATTAGGAAGTGTATATACTGGAACTGGAGGCAGTTATAATTATATTGAGTCTTCTTTTGGCAACTATGCAGGGTTTCTTACTGCCATACTTATTGTGGTAGCTTCCTTTACTGGAGATGCTGCAGTGGCAAATGCCATTGTCGATATTTTAGGAACCTTTTTACCTGTTTTTAAAGATTCTTGGGCACAATCGCTTTTTTTTATTCTACTTTTCTTTGGTTTTGGATACATTAACATCATCGGTCTTAAAAAAGGAGTCGGTTTTGTAAAAATTATTACTGTACTAAAATTAGCTCCATTATTGCTGATTATTATTTTTGGATATACAGAAGTTAGTATTTCCAATCTTTACTGGGAAAGCACACCAAGTTCTGCTGAGATTGGTGAAATGTCTTTAATTTTATTCTTTGCTTTTGTGGGTGCAGAAAAAGGATTGTCTTTGAGTGGTGAAGTTAAAAACCCAAAAAAAACAATTCCAAAAGCTATTGTTTTGAGTATTATTACTATTCTGATTATTTATATTTTAATTCAACTTATTTCACAAGGTGTACTGGGTGAAACTCTTTCTAAATTTGATAAAAACCCCTTAGCAGAGGTTGCCAATACTGTGTTTGGACCTGTTGGTTTTACCGTCATAACATTTGGAGCTGCTTTGTCTATGATAGGAAGTATAAGCAGTAAGATTCTTAGCATACCTAGAGTTGTATTTGCAGCTGCTAAAAATAATGTAATTCCCATAAAAAAGCTTGGAACTATTCATAAAAAATATGCCACACCTTATATGGCTATCCTATTATATGTTTGTTTAGGGTTTTCCTTATCTATCATTGGAGGTTTTAAAGAATTGGCTATTATTTCAAGTGCCTCTACCCTTCTGATTTATCTTGGAATATCGTTTGCCACTATAAAATTAAAAGCTTCAAAATTAAAAAACACAACTGAAGGATTTAAAGTTCCAGGAGGATATATAATACCAATAATATCATCTGTTGTAATCCTTTGGCTTTTATCAAAATTATCTCAAGAAAAAATAATACTTTTTATTGGCGTTATACTTGTGTTGAGTGCTATGTTTTTAGTTATCAAGTTAATTTCAAAAAAACAAGATAAATAGTAAAGAAAATCTCAATAGCTAAACACTTCTCAATTTCTTATCATCGTTTAATAATATTTAAATTTTAAATAATTTCTAAGTTTATTAGGTAAACTCCAGAAGCAATAAATAATAAAGCTAATAAAGAAAAATAATTCCAATGATCTTTATAGAATAGTACACCAAATAAGATCGTCAGTATTGGAGTTACTAAGCTAATTAATGATGATATCAAGGGGTTTGTAGACTGTAATCCTAAAAAACCAGTCCAAACTGCAGCAAAAATTATAACAGACATCAACACAACAGGATTCACTACTTTTTTGATTTGAAAGTATCCTTTTTGAGGAAGAAGAGAGGGCTTTATCACAACTAATAACAATACTGATAAAAAAACAACTGATTCTTGTATTGATAAGGAAATAACAGCAGATATATCCTGTTTTAAGTTATACCAGTGCAGTAAACTAGATCCAGCGAAGAAAAAAGACATCATGGTAAAAAGAACTAATTGACGGGAAGAATACCTTTTATTAATATTATTTTTAATTTGAAATAAATAACATAAAAAACCAATGATAATAAATAGAGCAGCAATCGTATAATTCTGAACTAAAATATTTTCAAAAATAAATAAATATGAAGCTATAAAAAAAACTGTAATCAAATTAAAAACACCTAATTGAGACAGACTTCCTTTTTTTAGTGCAGAAATCATACAAATTAGTCCAAGCGCACCTAAAATAGAAGCGCAAATTATACTTGTTAGAATAGTGTCATTAATTGTTTGGATTGCCTCTGAATAAAAAAATAAAATAATGATAATCCCAGTAATGCTAGTGAGAATGGATCTTAAACCTACCACTATCCATAAATTAAATTCTGAAAGAGTACGCTTCCAAAACAAATTATTTAGAGCATAAAAAATACTTGAAAGAATAAGAAATATCATTGAAACTATTAGTTTGGTTATTATGAATAAATCTATTCTAGGGATGACCCCCCAAAATATGTTTGTTATTCTTTAGAAACTTACCAAATTTATTTTGTAGTTAAAAATAATTTGCAATAGTATGTTATTAAAAATAGTATTGTTAATTTAAAAAAAAGAAAGAGTATGAAAAGCTAATCATACTCTTTTTTGTAACTAATTAATCTTTTTCAGTCAATAATTCCATGCACTTTATCTAGAGGTAGATTTGTACTTTGAGTTCAAATTTATGATATAGATTTTAGTATATTAGTACAATATTAGTACATCTATGGAAGTTAAATTAAAAGAAATTACAGAAAAAAAAATAGGCTTTAAAATAAAAAGTTTGAACGACAGTAAAAGATTAAGCGAAATAATAGCCAATGAAATTGATTTAGAGATAAGCTACAATACCATCCGAAGATTTTTTGGAGTTGTTAAAAATGTAAAAGCAAGTAATTATACATTAGATATTATGTCTAAATTTAATGGTTTTGATAATTATACAGATTTTATAGTTAATTACAGATTAAGCAATAAATGGAAGCAAGAATTTGAAATAACAAAAATTATTCACAAAAATGAAGATGACAAACTATTAAAATATATTGAAAACAACCTCAATCAAACTAGAAGCTTTAACTTAAAATTAATACAAATAATTAGAGAGTTATTACTAGTTGGAAATTTCAATTTGATTCGCACCATTTTTGAACTTAATAAAATGAATGCCCAAAATTTTAATTATGATGACACAATACTTATTGGGATATCTATCGGACATCTACTACATTTAATAGACATAAAAAACAAAGAATTTGAGCAACTAGTTTTAAATGAAAATTTTCAAGATTTAGTGATTACAATTTTTGTTGATTATGGAAATTTAAAAACATATTATTCAAAAATAATTGAAATTATACATGCGAATTCTTCCAGAAAGAACATCCTAGAGTTTAGTAAAGGTATCTTAAATTTAAATCTATATTTTAATAAAAAAAACAATGATTTCTTTTATTCTTTAAAAGAAGAAAAAGATTTTCACCCTATTTTAAAAAGTAGAATCTTTGCTCAAAACTTATTACTTAATGATAAAAATATTATATACAAGTTAACTGACTATCATCAAAAATACCAACAAAAAAAATATCTTGAAATTGAATATCTTTTTGAAATTATATTTACAAGTATTCTCACAAGAAAATTTGAAGTAATGAAATGGATTATTGAAAAAGTTAAACAACAAGAAGACTATAAGTTCTTTTACAAATATGAACACTATAATAATTATTTATTTATGAAGCTAATCTACTATACAAAAACAAAAGATCATGAAAAAGTTGTAACAATTGATGAAAATTTCACGCTGCAAGGGTTTAGTAAATCTTATGAAAAAATGGCCTTGTTATATTATTATATTTATAAATTTAATTCGAATAATGAAATAAAGTATCTTGATTCATATATGAAATTAGGGAGGAAAGTAAATTCAACCTTTTTTACAAAAAATTACTTTTTACAATATTTTAATTAATTAATTTTAGGATAAATATTCTCTATGTTTTTTCTTTGTCACCAAAAAAAGTATAAGTCATAAGAGGCTACCTAGGTTTTTTATATCTTGCCTTAACTAAATATAATGAGTTGAAAAGAATTATAGTTTCCGTTACCAATGATTTAGTCACAGATCAACGTGTTGACAAAACTTGTGATGTCTTAACTGAAATAGGATTTGAAGTTATTCTGGTAGGTAGAAAACTAAAAAATAGCCTCCCTATCCATAGAAAATATAGTACCAAAAGATTTCGACTAGTTTTTAATAAAGGGATTTTATTTTATGCAGAATACAATACAAGATTATTTTTATTCCTTCTTTTTAGCAGAAAAAGCTTTTTATTTTCAAATGATTTAGACACGCTTCTACCCAATTATTTAATTAGTAAAATCCAGAAAAAGAAATTGTTTTTTGACAGTCATGAATTGTTTTCAGAAATTCCAGAATTGGTCAATAAAAAAAGAGTGAAAAACGTTTGGATATATCTAGAAAAAATAATTATTCCAAGACTAGAGAATGTTATTACAGTGAGTGATTCTATTAAAAACCACTACCATAATTTATACGGAATTTCAGCAACTGTTTTAAGAAATATACCAAAAATTGAAAAAATAAGTCAAAAAAACTTTGAAATAGACACCAAAGGAAGAAAAGTAATTCTATACCAAGGGTCTGTAAATATAGGAAGAGGTATTGAACTAATGATAGATACAATGCCTTTGCTTAATGAATATCTATTTATAGTGATTGGAGATGGTGACATCATAGATAAGTTAGAAACAAAAGTAATAAAGCTTTCTTTAGAAAATAGAGTGAAATTTCTTGGAAAGAAAACTCCACAAGAACTAAAAACTCTGACCCCAAATGCAGTGATTGGAATGAGTTTAGAAGAAGATCTAGGATTAAATTATAGATATGCCCTTCCAAATAAAATATTTGACTATATACATGCCAATGTTCCCATAATTGTTTCTGATTTACCAGAAATGAGATCTGTAATTAAAAAGTATGCTGTTGGTGAACTTCTTATTGAAAGAACTCCTAAAAACCTTGCTAAAACAATTACAAATATGACAAATAATAGTTACAAAAAGGAGATGAAAGCTGCCAAAGAAGAACTAAATTGGTCTAAAGAAAAAGAAAAACTAACTTCAATTTTTTCTAAACTTGACAAATAAACTTCACATAGTTTCTTTTGATGTTCCCTATCCCACAAATTATGGAGGAGTCATAGATGTGTTTTACAAATTAAAAGCATTGCATAATTTGGGCGTTGTAATTTATCTGCATGTATTTGAATATGGCAGGGGTGAGCAATTAGAACTTCAAAAGTATTGTGAAGAAGTTTTTTACTATCCAAGAAACTCATTTATAAAAAGCCTTTTTTCTAAAACTCCTTTTATTGTTAAAAGCAGAGGAAATGATTTATTAACAGCCAACTTAAACAAAGGTTCTTATCCTATTCTTTTTGAAGGATTACACACAACTCTACCCGTCTTAAAAGACAGTCTTAAAGCGCAAAAAATATATCTGAGAGCTCACAACATAGAGCATCGTTTTTACAAAGGCCTGGAAAAAAGCGAGTCTAATGCTTTTAAGCGTTCTTTTTTCAGAAAAGAATCTAAAAAATTAAAAAAGTATGAGAAAATTTTAAAAAAAATGAAAGGTGTTTTCTCAATTTCACCCAATGAACAAGGCTATTTTAATAAAAAATATGGAGACAAATGTGTCTATATACCTGCATTTCATGATACTAAAAAACATACAACTTTAAAACCTAAAGGGAATTTTATTTTATATCATGGACATCTTTTAGTATCAGAAAACGTAAAAGCTGCCTTGTTTTTAATTGATGTTTATAAAGAAACTGATTATCAATTAGTAATTGCCAGTAGCTATAAAAATACTGAAGTAATAACAGAAGTTTTAAAACATAAAAACATTACCATAAACACTTTAAGTGATGAGAACGACTTATATAAATTGTTTGAAAAAGCACATATCAATGTACTTCCTACATTCCAAAATACAGGTATCAAATTGAAATTGTTAAATACTTTATATCAAGGAAAATTTGTGATTGCGAATGACTATATGATCAATGAAACGGGCTTAGAGACTCTTTGTGAAAAAGCGAATACAAAGGTTGAATTTTTGAGTAAAACAGCAGAATTATTTAAGAAAAATTTTAAAGAATCTATACTAGAAGAACGCAAAAGCATTTTACAAAGTTTTAATCCAGAAAATAGTGCAAAAAAAATAATTGATATTATTTTTAAGCAGTAGACTGCGCAACAACTTCAAACAACTCTCCACCTTCACATTTAATAGTTTTTTGTTTAAATTTAACAATCAACGCATAATCATGGGTGGCCATTAAAACGCTTTTCCCACTTTGGTGAATTTTGTTTAATAAACTCATCACTTCTATAGAAGTTTTTGGGTCTAAATTTCCGGTTGGCTCATCTGCTAAAATTAAATCCGGATCGTTTAACAGTGCTCTAGCAATCGCAACTCTTTGTTGTTCTCCTCCAGACAATTCAAAAGGCTTCTTAAAGTATTTCGTTTTCATACCCACATGATCTAACACCTCTTCTATTTTAGATTTCATAGAAGCTTTTTCTTTCCAACCTGTAGCCTTTAAAACAAATAAAAGGTTGTCAAAAACTGTTCTATCATTTAACAATTTAAAGTCTTGAAAAACGATTCCAATTTTTCTTCTAAGAAAAGGAATCTCTTTATCTTTTAATTTTTTGAGATCAAATCCAACGATAGAACCAACACCTTTTTGTAATTTTAAATCGCCATATAAAGTTTTCATCAAACTACTTTTCCCACTTCCAGTTTTACCAATTAAATAATAAAAATCTCCTTTATTAATTGTTAAATTCACTTTTGACAATACCAAATTATCTCTTTGATAAATGTCTGCATTATCTAAACTTAAAATTGAATTTTCCATGAAATTATTATTTACACAAACCTACATAATTTTTTGAATAGAATTTACTGTATTAGTGGAGCTAAATGATGAAAAATATAAAATCAATTGCTATTTTTGATTCAAAAAAAACTTTTTTATATATCAAATCCAACAAAAAATAAAAAAATACGTTATCAATATAAAATAGCAAAAAAACTATTCTATGAAAATTTCCTTTTTCACTATCTTAATTTATTTCTTGTTTTTTTCTATTAATTGTAATAAAATAAATGGACAGCAAACTGAAATAAATATAAACACCAATGCTGATTTTAACCATGCCTTAAAACTTTTTAACAGTAAAGCATATGCAGCAGCACAAAAAAAATTTATTGATGTCTCTGAAAATTCAAATCAAAAAAACGGAGTTAAAGCTGATGCAGATTATTATGATGCCATGTGTGCGATTCGCTTAAACCAAACAGATGCAGATGAAAAAGTTTTAAACTTTGTAGATAGTCATCCTAATAGTAGTAAGAAAAACAAAGCGTATTTTAATGTTGGCAATTATTATTTTGCGAATAATAAAGCAGCACATGCTTTAAAATGGTATTCAAAAGTAACGTTAGATGCTCTATCTCTAGCTAATAAAAAAGAATTGAATTTTAAAATGGGCTATGCCTTTTTAGCAACAAAAAATTTAGACTTAGCTAAGAAAAAATTTGTTCCTTTAATTAACGATTCAAAGTATGGAAATGATGCTCGTTATTACTTTGGATACATTTCCTACAAACAAGAAGATTATGAAGTTGCAGAAAAGACCTTAGAAGAAATTGCAGATGACGAGGCTTATAAAAGTGAAGTAACTTATTATCTATTAGATATTAGTTTTAAAGCTGGACGATTCGACAAATGTATTAAAGTTGGATTAAAACTATTAGAAAAAGCAACACCTAAAGAAGCTTCAGAGATTGCAAAAATTATTGGTGAAAGTTATTTCAATTTAAAAAAATATAATGAATCTATTCCTTATTTGAGAGATTATAGAGGTAAAAAAGGCAAATGGAATAATACAGATTATTATCAATTAGGATATGCTTATTTTAAGCAAAATGATTTTAAAAATGCCGTTAATAATTTTAATAAAATTATTGATCAAAAGAATAATGTTTCTCAAAATGCTTACTATAATTTAGGAGAATGCTATATCTATCTTAAAAAAAAATCAGAAGCTTTACATGCATTTAAAAGTGCTAGTGAAATGAACTTTGATTTAAAAGTAAAAGAAGATGCTTCACTAAATTATGCAAAACTAAGTTATGAGTTAGGGAATCCCTATAAAAGTGTTGCAGTGGTGTTACAAGGTTTCTTAAAGTCTTATCCGAAATCCTCAAGCTATGAAGAAATTACCGGATTGTTGGTAACTTCTTACCTATATCAGCAAGACTACCAAGGAGCACTTGATTACTTAAAAAAGAATAAAAGCAGCCAAAATCAAAATTTAAGCTACGAAATCTCCTACTACAGAGCAATTCAGTTATTTAACTTAAATAAACCTCAAGAAGCTCTTCCTTATTTTCAATCAGGAAAAAAATCTATAACAACATCAATCAAAGCAACATCTCTTTATTGGAGTGCAGAAACTAATTATAGATTAGGGAATTTTCAAGAGAGTTTAGATGAATTTATCACGTTTAAAAAAACAGTATCGAAAGAGATAAATGAATACAAATTTATAGATTATAACATAGGATATAGCTACTTTAAATTAAAAGAATACTCAACTGCTGCAATATTATTTGAAAAATTCATCAATACAAACAATGAAGACATGAAGATGAATGATGACGCTACTATTCGAATGGGAGATAGTTTTTTTGCCACTAAAGAGTATATAAAATCTATAAATGCATACAAAAAAGTAGTTGATCAGTTTGGAGCTAGTGCAGATTATGCACAATATCAAATGGCTATGAGTTATGGTTTCTTGAAAAATAATGACTACAAAATATCTCAATTAGAAAATTTATTAACCAATTTTGAGTTGTCAAATTTTAGAGACGATGCCTTATTTCAATTAGGGAATTCATACTCGGCACAAAAAGAAAATAAAAATGCGCACAGAGTTTATAAAACATTATTTAAAAATTTTCCTAGAAGCTCTTATATTCCTAGAGCCTTATTAAGGGATGGATTGTTATTTTATAATGATGATGAAAATCAAAAAGCTTTAAAAAATTATAAAGAAATTGTTACAAAGTATCCGAATTCGGCAGAAGCAAAAGAAGCTGTTACAAATGCCAAAAATGTATATATAGATTTAGGAACTGTAGATGAATATGCTATGTGGGCAAAAGGAATTAGTTTTATAAATATTACAGATGCAGAAATAGACAATACAACCTATGAAGCTGCTGAAAACAAATTTTTAGCCAATGACATTCTAAAAGCTATTGAAGGGTTTAAAAAATATATAAAAGCTTTTCCAAAGGGATTACATGCTTTACAAGCTAATTTTTACCTAGCTCAATTATTGGTAAAAACCAACTTACAAGAAGACGCTTTTTCAAATTATCAATATGTTATTAATCAACCACAAAGTGAATTTAGTGAAGAAGCCCTAAATAAGTTATCGCAACTCTTACTAGAAAAAGAAGATTGGTCAAACGCTATTCCTCTACTAGAACGATTAGAAATAGAAGCTAATGTACCCTTAAACATTATATATGCTCAAAGTAATTTAATGAAAGGGTACTATCAATCGTATGAATATACTAAGGCTGTAGAATACGCGGAAAAAATCTTATTACAAGATAAAACAGAGACTATTGTTGAATATGATGCAAAAATTATCATTGCTCGTGCTGCCTTTCAAACACAAGATTATGCTAAAGCTGAAGAATTTTACACTGAGGTTGAAAGAAACGCAAGCGGAGAATTGAAAGCAGAATCATTGTATTACAGTGCTTACTTTGCAAATAAGAAAAAGCAACACGAAGCTTCTAACAAAACAATACAAAGTATAACATCAGATTTTTCTGCTTATAAATATTGGGGTGCAAAAAGCTTTGTTATTATGGCTAAAAACTATTATGCATTAGAAAATTCAGACCCTTATCAGGCTACTTATATCCTAGAAAATATCATTAAAAATTTTACCCAATTTAACGATGTAGTAAATGACGCCAAGATCGAATTGAAAAAAATTAAGCTCAGCGAAGCCAAGACAAATAATTCTATAACAACGCCTAAAAATTAAGACTGATGAAAAAGTATATTTTAGTAGTAATTTTTATGGTGAGCACGCTTCAAGTTTTCTCGCAAAAGAAGTCAAAAAAATTGCCAAAAAAAAATGACTCTATTAATGAAGTTATTAATGTAGTTACCTCCTATACACCAACAATTGCTGATGCTTTTAAAATAAAAAAAAGCCCAAGAGTTCTATTAAGTAACAATACAAAAAAACAACAGTTAAGCTATTCCATTTTTTCTGCACCGGTAGCTTCTACTTTTATTCCAAAAAGTGGTGTTGTTAAAGGTATTGACCTTGGTCAAAAAGAGCGTTTATTTGACAATTATATCGCTGTTGGTTATGGGAATTTTAACACTCCATTCCTGGAAGCATTTTTACATCAAAACAGGAAATTTGAGAGTGAATACGGTCTCTACCTAAAATATACATCTTCAGAAGACGGCATAAAAACCACTTCATTAAACAACGGATATTCTGATGTTTCTTTAGGGGCATATTATAGAAAAGAAGAACGAATCTTTATTTGGAAAATAGGTGGAAGCATTCAACAACAAAAATACAATTGGTACGGATTACCTGCCATTCCTTTTGATGATCAATCTATTAATGCAATCGCAGAGAAACAAACTTATAGATTCTATGAGTTAGAAAGTGAACTTATTTTTGAAGATTCTTATTTTAGTACTGTAAAAGCATCATTAAGTCTTTTTGACGATTTTTTTGGCAGTAAAGAAATTTCATTTTCTCTAAACCCAAATTTCAAGCTTCCCCTAGATAGAATTAATAGAAGTTTTAAAGATTTAAAATTACATACAAGCATTCATTATTTACAAGGTGAATTTGAACAAAACTATATGGATGAGTCAAATATTACCTACAGCTTTTTTAAGCTAGGAATTCATCCAATTTATAAAATAGACTGGAAGCGTTTCAATATTAAATTAGGTAGTAAAGTATATCTTAACTTTGATTTAGAAAATAGTTTAACAGATATTCTTGCCTATCCAGATGTACAAATTACCTATCCAATAATTTCAGATTTAATCACTATTTATATGGGTGCTGGAGGAGATCTTCACACGAACTCTTTTCAAAGCATCACTAAAGAAAATCCCTTTGTTTCTCCAACGCTATTTTTAACTCAAACCAATGAACAGTATAATTTATTCGGAGGAATCAATGGTAAATTTTCTTCTAATGTAAGTTTTAAAGTCAAAGCTAGCTATAAAAGCAATGAAGACCAGGTATTGTTTGTAAGAAACAACTCTAAATCTGATGGCGTTTTTAACACCTCAACTTCACTATTAGGGTTTCAATACGGAAACTCTTTCAATGTTTTTTATGATGACATAAGCTCACTATCCATCTTTACTGAAATAGAAGTAGCTATTAACAATGGATTTACAATTGGAGGAAATTTACAATCAAATTCTTACACAACAACCTTTCAACAAGAAGCTTGGAATTTACCAAAATTAGAAGGTAGTATTTATGGTAACTACAAAGATGACCAATGGTACGGTACTGCAAATATTTTCTTTGTTGGTGAACGAAAAGATTTGTTTTACAGTGGGATATTTCCATCAACAACTGCTGGCATGCAATCTTTAGAAGCGTTTGTGGATGTAAATTTAAATGGAGGATATCATTTTAATGATTATTTTAGTGCCTTTGTGAAACTAAATAATATTTTAGGAAGCAATTACGAGCGGTATGCTAATTTTAATGTTCAAGGTTTTCAAGCATTAGCAGGAATTACCTATAAATTTGATTTTTAGAATATAATTTCTTTACTGCACCAACCTTAGAAAAAATGTTTTAAAAATCTTAGTAAGAAGAGCTCTAGTAAATTTATGGCAAGTGCGTTTTAATGTTGGACCATAAATTACTTTATTTGAAGTATCTTCTATTTAATTTCGATGATTTTAATTTTATTAAAATTGTAGTCAAAACTTTACGTAAATTTAGACTCTTCATAAATTAATAATACACATGAAAAATATTGCTTTTTTAATTACTGTATTCCTTTTAGTAGCCTGCAACACAAAAAAAACTAATAATAAAACTTCAATAGATTTATCTAATCAAGAAAAAGTAGATGCTAACAACATCAAACAATTCTTTGATGCTGCATTAACAGATGGGAAATCTTACGAATGGTTGCGTGATTTAACTTCAAATATTGGCGGAAGACTTTCAGGCTCTCCAGAAGCACAAAAAGCCGTAGAATGGGGAGAAGCTTTAATGAAAGAAGTTGGCTTAGATTCTGTTTGGTTACAACCTGTAATGGTGCCACACTGGGTTAGAGGTGCTAAAGAAGTTGCAAACTACAATATAAACGGACAACAAAAAGACGTTCCTATTTGTGCCTTAGGATTTTCTATAGCGACACCAAAAAGCGGAGTTATAGCAGAAGTTATTGAGGTAAAAAGCTTAGAGGAAGCAGAAGAATTAGGAACTAAAATGAAAGGTAAAATTATTTTTTTTAACCGTCCTTTTGACAATACATTAATCAATACATTTCAAGCATATGGAGGCTGTGTAGACCAGCGAGTAGAAGGAGCATCAGTTTGTGGCAAATATGGTGCAAAGGCCGTAATTGTTAGATCTATGACAAATGGCTTAGATGATAATCCACATACCGGAACTATGTCTTACGGAGATTTACCAAAAGACAAATACATTCCAACTGCTGCTATTAGCTCCAGAGCAGCCAGTATTTTAAGTGCCGATTTAAAAAAGAACCCCACATTAAAATTCTATTTCAAACAACAGTGTGAAACGCTACCAGATGCACCCTCTTTTAATGTAGTTGGAGAAATTAGAGGTTCTGAAACCCCAGAAAATATTATGGTAGTTGGCGGCCATTTAGATTCTTGGGATTTAGGAGACGGAGCTCATGACGACGGAACAGGAATCGTACAGTCACTTGAAGTTGCTTACTTATTTAAAAAGAATAACATAAAACTAAAAAACACCCTTCGCGTGGTCTTTTTTATGAACGAAGAAAATGGAACTCGTGGTGCAAAAAAATATGCAGAAATGTCAAAAATGAATAATGAAAATCATATTGGTGGTATAGAATCTGATGCTGGTGGACACACTCCAAGAGGGTTTTCAATTGATGCAAACGAAACTAATACTGCCTTAGTTCAAAGCTGGAAAAAACTGTTAGCCCCTTATGGCTTGCATGATCTTGACAAAGGTGGAAGTGGTGCAGATATTTCTCCTTTAAAAGGAGAAGGAGTAACCTTGGTTGGATACAGACCAGACAGCCAACGCTACTTTGATTATCATCATACTAGTACAGATACTTTTGATAAAGTAAACAAACGTGAACTAGAATTAGGAAGTGCCTCCATGACTAGCTTACTATATTTAATGGATAAATACCTTTACAGTAATACACCCGTAAAACCTTAATTGACTAAAGACTATATGTTGATTCTAAAAATTATTTTTGCTGTTTTTTTTATATATGCAGGTATTATGCATTTTATAAAACCTGCATTTTTTAAACATTTTATTCCAAACGGGTTTCCAAAATTAACTATCAATTATATAGTAGGTGTCATTGAATTTGGTTTAGGGCTCGGCTTATTTTTTCCTGAGGCAGTTTCTTATTCCGCCTATGGTATTTTCATCTTATTGATTGTATTTCTTCCTATTCATATTTGGGATGCTACAAAAAAAAGACCTGCAATTGGCTCCAAATTTTTCGCCTACATTAGAATACCATTACAGTTTTTATTGATGTATGGAGCCTACTTAATTTACCAAGATTCATTATTAATTATCTAATAAATAACCGATGAAAAAAATTATTTTTTCTCTTTGCATTCTAGTATCATTAGCTTCTTGCAAGCAACAGCAAGTAGATTTAATTATAACCAATGCGCGTATTTATACTGTAGACAATAGTTTTAGCAAAGCAGAAGCTTTTGCGATCAAAGACGGGAAATTTATTGCCGTAGGCTCTAACTCAGAAATTATTACTAAATACGCTTCAAAAGAAACCTTAGATGCACTAGGAAAAACTATTGTGCCAGGCTTAATAGATGCGCATTGCCATTTTTACAGAATGGGATTGCAAGAACAAAAAGTATCTTTAGAGGGCACTAAAAGCTATGATGAAGTGATAGAAAGACTAGTTGCTTTTCAAAAAGAAAAAAATGTCAGCTTTATAACAGGTCGCGGGTGGGATCAAAACGATTGGGAGGTGAAAGAATTTCCAACCAAAGAAAAATTAGATAAATTATTTCCAGATACTCCAATTGCTATTCGAAGAATTGACGGTCATGCGCTTCTGGTAAATCAGGCAGCTATAGAACTCTCAAATGTGACAAAAAACACCCCAGTTTCTGGTGGTGAAATTATTGTAAAGAATGGAAAGATGACCGGTGTTTTTATTGATGCTGCAATGGATTTTATTCAGGTTCCAGTACCAGATAAACAAGCCTCAATTAAAGGCTTAATAGCTGCTCAAGAAATTGCTTTTTCTTATGGTCTTACCACAGTTGATGATGCTGGATTAGGGCAGTCTACCATAGAACTAATAGACAGCTTACAGCAAGAGAATGAGTTAAAAATACGTATCTACGCGATGGTTTCAGCTACTCAAAAAAATCTAGACTATTATATCAATAAAGGAATTATTAAAACAGATCGTTTACATGTTCGTTCGTTTAAAGTTTATGGCGATGGGGCTCTTGGTTCGCGAGGAGCTGCAATGAGAGAATCCTACAGCGATAGAAGCAATCATTTTGGAGCGTTAATTTTTAGCTCAGATCGTTACAGAGAAATGGCAGAACAAATTGCCGCTTCAGAATATCAAATGAATACGCACGCTATCGGAGATTCTGCCAATACATGGATTCTAAAAACTTACAAAGAATTTTTAAAAGGCAAACAAAATAAACGTTGGAGAATTGAGCATGCTCAAATAATTTCTCCAGAAGACTTTATACTATTTGAAAATGTCATTCCTTCTATTCAACCGACTCATGCAACTTCAGATATGTACTGGGCGGAAGATAGAGTTGGCAAAGAACGGATGAAAGGCGCTTATGCCTATAAAGATTTATTGAACATCTATGGTAAAGTTGCCTTGGGAACGGATTTTCCTGTAGAGCAGGTAAATCCTTTTTTAACTTTTTATGCAGCAGCAATTAGAAAAGATACAAATGGATATCCAGAAGGTGGTTTTCAAATAGAAAATGTGCTGTCCAGAGAAGAAACATTAAAAGGAATGACTATTTGGGCCGCTTATTCAAATTTTGAGGAAAATGAAAAAGGAAGTATTGAGGTAGGAAAATTAGCTGATTTTACAATGTTAAATCAAGACATTATGACTATTGATGGAGCAAAGATTCCAACAACTAAAGCCACAGCTACCTATATAAATGGAGAAAAGGTTTATTAAAATAATCAAAGTATATTCGCGTAAAGTATTTAAAACTTCAACATGAAAAAATATCTATATCTATTTACATTAGTACTTCTTTTTATTTCTTGTTCTAATAAAACTGATGCTAACTTTGATCCTGAAACTGAGCAAGACATCATACAATATATAGAAGACAATAACTTAAATGCTACCAGAAGTAATTCTGGGTTATATTATGTAATTAATAATGAAGGTTCAGGTGCAAGACCAACAAGTGCCTCCAATGTTACAGTAGATTATAAAGGATATTTCTTAGATGGCGTTGTTTTTGACCAGAGCGATTCTAATGGTATTTCTTTTGGGTTAAGTCAAGTAATTCAGGGATGGACAGAAGGAATTACCTATTTTAAAGAAGGAGGAAACGGTATTTTATTAGTTCCTTATAATTTAGGATATGGAGAGTCAGGAAGAGGTTCTATTCCTGGTGGTTCTGTTCTAATTTTTGACATACGACTACTAAGCGTAAACTAAGCTCATAAAATTAAAATTCAAAAAAAGTCGAAACTTTCACCGTTTCGACTTTTTGATTAGGAAATAATTGATCCTATAAATTCATCAATCTTATCGATGCCTTTCTTTTCTATATGTTCTATGAATGCAGATCCAATAATAGCACCATGTGCAAACTCACATGCTTTAGAAAATGTTTGATGATCAGAAATTCCAAAACCAATAATGAGTTTACTTTTCAGATTCATAGATTTAATCCTTTCAAAATAAGCTATCTGCTCTTCAGAAATTTCTCCTTTTGCTCCTGTAATAGCGCTTGAAGCAACCATATAAATAAAGCTTTTAGTATATGAATCTATTTTTAGAATTCGTTCATCTGTAGTTTGTGGAGTAATTAAAAATACATTATTAATTCCGTAAGAATCAAATAATGATTGGTAGTGATTTTCATATTCTACCATTGGTAAATCTGGTAAAATAAGCGTATCAATTCCGCAATCAATCACCTTTTGACAAAAATTCTCTTCACCATATTTCAGTAACTGATTCAAATACCCCATCAAGACCAAGGGTGTTTTATTGATCCCTTTAATTTGCAATAATTGATCAAAAATAATGTCTAAATTAATTCCATTCTCCAATGCTTTCTGGCTACTTTTCTGAATAGTTGGGCCATCTGCTAATGGATCAGAATATGGCAAACCTACTTCTATAAAATCTACCTTAGCATTGCTTAATTCTTGAATGACTTTAGTAGTATCATGTAACCCAGGAAAACCTGCAGTAAAATAAATTGATAAATTATTCGATGATTTATCTTTTAATATGTTGTAGATTAAATTCACGATAGCGCTTTTTCTAGTTTATGTTTAGAGATGTTATCTGCTATATAATCCCAGACTGCAAAAACATGATCTTGTGTAAAAATTTTAATATCCTCTAAAGTCTGAAGTTGTTGATAAAGCCTGTGTGATTTTAACTCTTCTCGTAAACTTAT
>CAZAIL010000022.1:20663-22419 GCA_964485155.1 uncultured Flavobacterium sp. | reverse complement strand
CTAAAAGATATTTTATATCTTTATTGCATATATAAAATTCAAATAATATGAAAAAAAATTACTTTTTAACTTTATTGTTAACCATATTTATATCTGGACTTTCTTTTGGGCAAGGGACAGAAGATTTCGCAAATTCAGCAGCAACATCCTCTTATTCAGATGGAAGTTTTGATGGAGATACTGGTATTACATGGTCTTACATTTCTTCAAGAGATGCTAATAATGACAATAATAATTCAGGTATTTCATTACCTGCTTTAATGCTAAGAAGAGTAGCGAACGGTAGTAAAATTACCTCAAGTACTATTTCAGGAGGTATTGGGAATTTTTCAGTTAAACTTTATAAAGGTTTTACTGGTGGAGGTGATAGACAAGTAGAATTGTTTGTAAACGGCGTATCTCAAGGTACATCAATTGCTTTTGATAACTATGATGAGCAAGTTTTCACAGTATCTAATATAAATATTACAGGAGATATAATTATTGAAATTATTAATCTTACATCAAAACAAGTAATAGTTGATGATATTACTTGGACTGCTCCATCATCTGATCCTTCAATTTCAATTGTTGGTTCAATATCTAGTTTAGATTATTATGAAAATAATGGCCCATCTCCCGAAGAGTCTTTTACCGTATCAGGTTCAAGCCTGACATCAAACATTATTGTTTCTGCGCCAACAAATTTTGAAGTCTCTCTAACTACAGGTTCTGGTTTTTCCAATACAGTAAATATTACACAGACTGCTGGTTCAGTAGACCCAACAACAGTTTATACTAGATTAACTTCTGGCTTATCATCTAATACTTACTCAGGAGACATAACAGCTTCATCAACAGGTGCTTCAGATAGTATTCTTTCTGTCGAGGGAATTGTAAGCCCTGATAATTCTCAGATAACAGTTACGGCTTTTTTAGATGATTTTAATTATGTAATAAGTGAGGGTGGACCATCACCAGAAGACAGCTTTTCCGTTGAAGGCTTATTTTTACAAGATGATATCTCCATAACAGCTCCGGCAAATTACGAGGTATCTTTGACTACAGCTACAGGGTTTGCCAGTTCAGTAAATATTACTCCAGATCAGTCTGGAACTGTGGCTTCAACAGAAGTTTTCGTAAGATTAGCAGTTGGGCTCTCAGCCGGGAATTATTTTGGGGAAATTTCTGTTTCTTCAACTGGTGTACTAGAAGAATTAATTGCTGTTAATGGAAACGCGTATGGAGCAGCCACAAATAGTTTAGTAATCACAGGCGCTTATGATGGACCTCTATCAGGAGGTACTCCTAAAGGAATAGAATTATACGTTTTACAGGATATTTCAGATTTGAGTTTATATGGTGTAAGTTCTATTACTAACGGAGCGGGTACTTCTGCAGGTAATGTTGAGTATAATTTTCCAGCTGATGCAGTAACTGCTGGAACATACATTTACCTTGCAACCGAGTCTACCCAGTTTACCACATTTTTTGGAATAGCTCCAACCTACACTAATGGAGTGGTTTCAATAAACGGAGATGATTCAATAGAATTGTATGAGAGTGGTCAAATTATAGATACATTTGGAACTGTCGACTGTGACCCTAATGCAGGAGGAACAACATGTCCTGAATGGGACCATTTAGATGGTTGGGCCTACAGAAATTCAAACACTGGACCAGAGGGTACAGCTTTTACATCAACAAATTGGACATATAGTGGAGCCAATGCTTTTGATGGTGAATCAAACAATACTTCAGCAGCAACTCCTTTTCC